>NZ_JAJAFU010000029.1 GCF_020480685.1 Deferrivibrio essentukiensis | reverse complement strand
CAATCTATACACGGTTATGAGTTACTTTTTAGAGATGATAAATATAATAACCTTGCAAATATAAAAGATGCTTTTGGTACCATTGCTACTACACTTGTGAATATATTTGAACGTTTTGGTACACAGAGTTTGCTTCATAACTCTCTTGGCTTTTTAAATACAAACAGAGATTTTTTGCTAAGTGATTATGTTGAGATTATTCCAAAGGATAAATTTGTGTTGGAAATACTCGAGGACACAATTGTAGATGACTATCTTTTAAGTAGGATTAACGAGTTGAGAGCAATGGGGTACAAATTTGCCCTTGATGATTTTGTGTTTGATTCAGACTATCTTGATAACTTTAGTAAGCTTTTTGATAAGGTTGACTACATTAAGGTAGAGTATCCCAATGTAAAAAATGACAATTTAGCTTTAAAACTTAAGATTTTAAACAAGCTTCCTGCAAAACTTTTAGCTGAAAAGGTTGAAACTTATAAAGAATATAGCAAATGTAAAGATGCAGGTTTTCATTTGTTTCAAGGGTTTTTCTTTGCAAGGCCTACCATCCTGGAAGCTGACGCCGTTGACCCTTCAAAATTGACGGTAATTAAAATTATCAATATGATAAATAAGGATGAAAATGTCGGAAAAATTGTGGACGTTTTTCAGACAAACCCCATATTAAGTTATAATTTTTTAAAATTTGTTAATTCTGCTGCATTTTTTTTCCGTTCAAGAATTAAATCAATACGTCATGCCATCAGTCTTATCGGACTGAAAAAGCTGCAAAGTTGGTTAATGCTTTTAAGTTTTGCTCAAAAAGGTAAAAATGCAGTTAATTCCCCTTTGTTTCAGTCGGCTGTTGTCAGGGCAAAGGGGATGGAGCTTTTGGCAACAGAGGTCTTTAAAAATAATGACGAAAAAAAAGAAACAGCTTTTCTTGTGGGACTTTTTTCCCTTGTTGACGCGCTTTTTAGTAGACCAAAAGATGAGCTCATAAGAATGCTTGCCCTTGACGAAGAGGTGGAGAAGGCACTTCTTTTCTACGAAGGGCAATTGGGGAGAATGTTGAAAGTCATAGAGTATGATGAGTTTGAGCTATATGATGATATGATGAAAATACTAAATAATTTAAAAATTGACTATAAAGATTTTACTGAAGTCAAATTAAAGAGTTACGCCTGGCTTAATGATATTACAGAATTTTTGTAGGGCTAATCAGCCTGAAATCAGCATATAAATAGCAAATTGTTTTGCTATTCTGCCACTTCTGCCACCTCTTTCTATTGCAAAATTTTCTGCTTCTTTAAGTATTTCCTCATTTTCATTAATATTAAACTGCTTTAAATAAAATTTTACAATATCAAGATATTCACTCTTTTTAAGTGGGTAAAAGCCAATTGTAAGCCCGAATCTTGCAAAAAGAGATGACTTTTCATTAATGTCATCCCTTGAGTAAATATCATTTGTGTCTGCTGACCTTTCGGCAATAAGGTGGCGTCTGTTAGAAGTAACTACAAACATCACATTTTCAGGAGGATCTTCAAGACTCCCTTCAATAGCAGACTTAAATCTCCTGAAAACAACATCATCTTCATCGAAAGAGATATCATCAAAGTAAACAATAAACTTGTATTGAGGATAATTATTGATAATCTTAAATAGTTTGAAAATAGCTACAATATTGTCATCAAGATATTCGACAATTTTGAGCCCGTCATTTTTAAATTTTAAACCCAATGATTTGATTAATGACGATTTACCGCACCCTTTTTCCCCCCATAAAAGCATATTTAAGAAGGGGCCTCCATTAACAAAAGAGCCGACATTTTTTATTGCGAGCATTTTTTGTCTGTTTATACATAGTAAATTGTCTAACTTATTTGCAGACTTTATTTCTATAGGCTCCAACTCATTATTTAACCATCTGAATGCTATCTTTTCGTTTAAATTCATAAGATTTTGGCAACCTCTTTTGCAAAATAAGTTAATATAAGGTCAGCTCCGGCTCTTTTTATAGATGTTAGAGTTTCCAAAATAATTCTGTCTTTATCAAACCATCCTCTTTCAATTGCCCCCATAATCATGGAATATTCTCCACTTACGTTATATGCTGCCAAAGGTACATTGTAGGTATCTTTTGTTTCTCTGATAATATCAAGATAAGCAAGGGCAGGTTTTACCATCAAAATATCTGCTCCTTCCATCAGGTCAAGTTCTGATTCCCTTATCGCTTCAAGCCTGTTTGCCGGGTCCATCTGATAACTTCTTCTGTCTCCAAATTGAGGAGTGCTTTCTGCAGCATCTCTGAATGGTCCGTAATAAGCTGAAGCAAATTTAGCTGAATAGCTCATAATAGGGATACTTTCAAACCCATTGCTATCCAAAGCATCTCTGATAGCAGCAATTCTTCCATCCATCATGTCACTTGGGGCTACCATATCTGCCCCTGCTTTTGCATGACTCAGTGCTTCAAGTGCAAGGTATTTTAGAGTTTCGTCATTATTTACATCCCCATCCTTAATGATACCGCAGTGTCCGTGGCTTGTGTATTCACACATACATACATCAGTAATTACATATAGATTTTTACAATTTTCCTTAATCGCTTTTATTGCTTTTTGAATTATTCCATTGTCATTGTATGCTTCACTTCCCATTTCATCTTTATGTTTAGGTATTCCAAAAAGGATTACTGCCTTTATTCCTAATTTTTCAAGTTCAAGGCACTCTTTTACAGTATTTTCTGTATCCATTTGGTAGATGCCTGGCATTGACGGTATCTCTTTTTTTACACCTTCAAATTCCGTGATGAAAAGGGGTTGTATTAAATCATCAAGGGTAAGTTTTGTTTCCCTTACAAGGCTTCTTATTATTTCATTTTTTCTCAATCTTCTTGGTCTTATTACCGGAAAGCTCATTTTGTCCTCCTTAGGTCGTTTAATAACTTAATAACACCCTCAACGGTATATTCATCAGGATAATGTGATTCTATATTGTAATTTTCCTTTAAAAATTTATATGTTGTTTTGCCAATAGCTATATAGTTTAGATTATAAATATCCATGCCGGTCATTGCATTTGAGAAAAAACTTTTTGCTGCTGAAGGAGAAGCAAATGTGACTGTATCTATTTTGTTTTCTATAAGAAAATTATTTAAATATCCTTCAGGGTATTGAACTTCATTTGTTTTATAAGCCACTACAGTTTCAACCAATGCTCCATTTGAAATTAGAAAATTTTTTAATGTATCGGAATGCTTTTCCGGAGCAGGAATCAAAATATTTGTATCTTTAATATCAATGTTTCTAAAATATTCTATTAGACCTTCAGCTGAAAAATCATCTTTAGGTGTGTAAGCCTTTACCCCGTAAGTTTCTAAATATTTTGCTGTAGTACTTCCTACTGCTATATATTTAACCCCTTTGGCCTTTGATTTAGCAAAGAAAAATTTTGCGGCATTTGTACTGGTGAAAATTATATAGTCATAAACCTGCTTTTTTGTGACAAAATCAACGCCAACTGTTTCAATCATTGGCAACATAAAAGGGTAAAATAAGTTCTTTGAAAGTAAATTAATAAAGTCAACAGATTGCTCGGCCTGTCTTGTTACCAAAATATTTTTCATATTTATGAGTAGACTTCTCTTAAAATTTCTTTTCCACCATTGTTTAATATCTTTTCAGCAATACTTTTTCCTAACTCTTCGGCCTTGTCTATTGGTGAAAAACCTTCTTCATAAATGTGTGTTTTGCCATCAAGTGAGGAAAGTAGCGCCTTTAAATAAATCTTGTTATCTTTTATTTGTGAGAAGCCGGCAATAGGCACTTGGCATCCGCCCTGTAATTTTTTGAGATAGGCTCTCTCACATTTTGTTCTTATCATTGTTGTCTCATGGTTTATAAAGGAAACTATTTCTTGTGTTCTTTTGTCGTCTTCCCTCAACTCTATACCAATTATCCCCTGGCAAACTGCAGGAAGTATATCTTCTATAGATACGGTTTCTTTTATATAGTCTGTCATTTTAAGTCTGTTTAACCCTGCCTTGGCAAGGATAATGGCATCAAATTCTCCATCAACCAATTTTCTTATTCTGGTATCAACATTACCTCTTAAATCTTTGATGATAAGATCTTCTCTTAGCTTTAAAAGTTGTAGCTTACGCCTTAGGCTGCTTGTGCCAACTACTGCATTCTTGGGTAATTCTCTAATACTGTTGAACTTGACAGATAAAAATGCATCGTTTGGTTCTTCCCTTAATGGTGTTGCAAAAAGGATTAGCCCCTCAGGCAACTCCATAGGGACATCTTTCATACTGTGGACGGCTATATCCGCACTGCCATCAAGCAGAGCATTTTCTATCTCTTTGACAAAAAGCCCTTTACCACCGATTTTTGCAAGAGGGGTATCCAAAATCTTATCCCCTTGAGTTTTTATTATTTTAAGCTCAACCTTTATATTTTCATATCTTTCTTCTATAAGACTTTTAATATAGTTTGATTGCCACAGGGCTAATTTGCTTCCTCTTGTGCCGATAACTAACTTTTCCATTTATTCTCCTTTTAAATTAAATAATATTTCAACTGCCTCAGCCAATGTATATTTCTCGGAGCCAGCCCCGAGGTTTTTTAAGTTTGTCAACGGAGTGTGCAGCACCTTATTTAAATATGACGTGAGTGCATAATTAAGCAAAGTTTCATCCATGCTTTTATGTTTCTCTTTCAAGCGGATTAGTTCATTATTTTTTATCTCTTCAAAGTACAGTCTTAAATTTTTTATGGTAGGAACAATTTTTAGCGATTTTACCCAATCAAAAAAGCTGTCCACCGCTTCTTCAACCATCTCCATTGCTTTGACAGCTTCCTTCTCACGAGCCTTTTTATTCGCCTCTACAACAGATTTTAAATCGTCAATGTCATATACATATGTATTTTCAATTTCGTTTATTTTAGGGTCAATATCTCTTGGTACTGCAATATCTATAAAAAACATAGGTGAATATTTTCTCTTTTGCATGATAGATTTTACATCATCATATCTTACGATGTAGTCCGGAGCACCGGTAGAGCTGATAATAATATCCGCATCAACAAGATACTCATTAATATTTGAAAATGGCTTTGCTACCCCTGAAACTTCTTTGGCAAGGGCCTCTGCCTTTTGAAAAGTCCTATTGGTAATTACAATCGAGCTGATATCAGTTGTGGAAAGATGTTTGGCGGCAAGTTCACACATTTCACCGGCGCCAATAATAAGGGCAGATTTGTTTTTAAGACTGCCAAATATCTTTTTGGCAAGCTCTACGGCAGCATAACTGACGGAAACAGGGTTTTCTGCAATTTTAGTGTCAGTCCTTACCTTTTTTGCAATTTTTATTGTTGATTCTTCAAGTTTCTTTAAAAATCTGTCAACTTTTCCGTAAATTTTTGCATTTGCAAACGCATCTTTTACCTGTCCAAAAATTTGTGGTTCACCAAGTACAAGAGAATCCAGCCCGCAAGCAACTTTAAAGAGATGCTTTATCGCATCTCTGCCACAATAGGTATAAGTGTGATTTTTAAGCTCATCAAGTTGAATTTTACTTTCTTCTGCAACTATTTTGAGGACACTTTCAACATTGCATAAAAAGTCATCTGTAACTATGTAATATTCCACCCTATTGCAAGTTGAAAGTATAAGGGCTTCGTATATCCTTTCATTTTTGAGGATATTGGAATATATCTGCTCTATCCTCTCTTGTGGCACGGCCAAGCATTCTCTAAGCTCGACTGAAGCTGTATTATGATTAAGTCCGACAACTGCTAATTGCATATTTCACCTTAATAAAAATGTAGCTACACCGTGATATGTGAGTAAAATTAGTAAAATGCCTATTATGCTTAAAGTAGCTGTTTTTTTCGGTGTAAGCCCCTTTGTTTTTTTTACAATTATAATTACTGCAAACACTATCCAAGTTATAAATGAAAAAACTAATTTCGAGGTTAGCATCAAAGTGCCATTCCACTCGAGAAGCCCCCAGATTATTCCGGAAACTATGCCCCCAGAAAACAGCACAAACCCTGTGTATAGAGCGAAAATATTTATATTATTAATAGTTTCAAGTGGCGGAAAGTTTTTAAAAATAAGTCCGAAATTTTTATTTTTAAGTTGCCTTTCTTGTAGAAAATATAAAACTCCCGCAAGTGCTGCTATAAGAAAGAATGCTGTACCACCTATTGTCAGAGGTAAATGTATATAAATCCAAAATGTTGATAAAGGCTTAGTATGATAAACAATATTTTCTGAAATAAAACCGCCTATCCCTGAAGCAATTATAAAAGGCAATACAAATAATAATATAAATGGTCTGCGGTATTTTGCAAACATTACCAGGTATCCAACACCAAGAAAAAGCATTACCAGATTAAGCACATCAAATAGGCTGTTGGATGGAAACTCACTTAATCTTGCCCATCTTAAAATAAAGTTGACAATGTTTAAACTTACTGAAATAAACATTGCTATTTGCGAAGATAAATATAATTTTCTATTGTTATGAAAAAAGTGAAGCAAAATAAGAAGAAAACTAACTATATAAAAAAATATATTTATGCTGTACAGCATGCTATACCTCAACAATAAAAACTTTTTTTAAACGTGAAGTAATGTAATATAAAACAAATGATTTGTTAAGGATTTTTTTAAATGGTGAATAAAAACATAGTAAATTTGTTGGTTAAAAGCTGGTCGGTGAGCTGGCCGATGATACTTATTATGGTGTTTGAGTTTTTTATTAGTCTTACGGATGTATATATTGCTGGTAAAGTGGGGAAAGAGGTTCAAGCATCTATAGGCCTTGTATCACAAATTTATTTCATATTTATAGTGGTGGCAAATGCCATTACAGTAGGAAGCGTATCACTGATATCAAGGCTATTTACCGCTTCTGATAAAAAAGAGTTATCTTCCGCAATTTATTCAATACTTGTAGCGACGGGTTTTTTCGGGGTGATTTTAAGTTTGCTGGGGATTTTTTTGTCTGGCCCTATCATTAATTCATTAAAAATACCCCAATCGGTAAAACTATATGCGGCTCCTTTGATACAAATCTATGCTTTCGGACTTATGTTTCACTATTTTTTAGTCAATACAAATGGAATTTTGAGAGCGACAGCCAAAATTAAAATATCACTGCTTTCAATGGGTGTGGCTGCGGTGACTAATATTATGCTTAATTTTTTATTTGTTTTTTATACGCCACTTGGATTTAGGGGGATTGCACTTTCTACGGTAACAGGAGTATTTTTAGCTGCGTTAATAAATATGTATAATATAAAAAAGTTTCTTGTACACAAGAGTTTTGTGGTAAAATTTGTTAGAAGGGTTTTTAAAATCGGCTGGCCTTCGGGGGTGTTGCAGATAAGTTGGCAATTTGGAAGTACTGTGCTTTTTTTGATAATTGCATCCCTCCCTGAAAAAAGTGTCGATGTAATGGCAGCCCTTACTAACGGTTTAAGGATAGAGGCAGCGATATTTTTACCGGCCTTTGCTTTTAATATGGCAAATGCTGTGTTAGTAGGCAATATTTTGGGTGAAAACAAAAAAGAGGACGCTTTTAAGTCAGGTTTTTATACTGCTATTATGGGGACAGTTTTGATAGCTGTGATTACTTTAATTATAATTGTTTTTGCAAGAAATATCGCAGGCTTTCTTTCTGATAATGCAAATGTTGTAAAAGAGAGTGTCACATATCTTTATATAAGCATGATTAGCGAGCCGTTTATGGCATTTGGAGTTATTTTGTCCGGCGGGTTGAATGGTGCTGGGGATACAAAAAGTGTCATGATAAGAATAATCGCAAGTTTGTGGCTTATAAGAATTCCTCTTGCTTTTATATTAGGAATTGTTCTAAATTATGGACCGGCGGGAATTTGGTGGAGTATGAATATTTCTATTTTCATACAATGCTTTTTGATAGGAAGACATTATTTTAAAAGAAGGTGGTTATTAAATGAAATCTGAAAAATTAGAGCTAAACCATAGAGAGTTGTTGTTTGACAGACTAAAACAGGTTGATACAAAAATTTCCGAATACAGTTTTGCAAACTTGTTTTTATTTCGCAACAATCATAAATATAATGTGGTTTTTGATGACGAAATTTTTATTGAAGGTGTAACATATGATGATAAAAAATATATAATGCCTACCGCTGAAGTTTCCAAAATAGATAAAAATTATTTAAAAAGTATCGCTAAAAATTATGATTTTATATTTCCTATAGATGAAAAATGGTTAAATTATTTTGATGAAGATTTTGAGTTTACTTTTAGAGATGGGGATACCGATTATATTTATACCGTAGAAAAGATATCAACCCTTAAGGGTAGGAAGCTTCATAAAAAGAGAAATTTGCTTAAACAGTTTATTACAAGCTATGAATATGAATCAAGGCCATTGTTGAAAGAGTATCTGCAAGATGCAAATGATATTTTGGATGTATGGCTTGCAGATATTGAAGAATTGCCGGAAAAGACCGATTATTTTCAATGCAAGGAAGCATTAAATCTTATGGATGAACTATCAGTTTGTGGTATTATATACTATGCTGATGACGAGCCGGCAGGTTTTGTATTGGGAGAGGAGATTGACGAGGAAACATTTGTGCTGCACTTTGCAAAAGGTAAAAGAAAGTTTAAGGGGGTATATCAATTTATATATAATGACTTTGCGAAAAGATTGCCTAAAAAATACAAATTGTTAAATTTTGAGCAGGATTTGGGTAAAATGGCTTTAAGGGTAGCAAAATCATCATATGTCCCTGATTTTATGTATAAAAAATATAGAGTAAGTTTAAAATAAGGAGTTTACATGAGTGTGATTACTTGGAAAATCGGCGGGCCAGCCGGGTTTGGGATTATGAGTGCCGGGCCAATGTTTGCTATGGCACTAAAAAGGAGCGGATATTCAGTGCACGGCTATCCGGAATATCCTTCAATTATCAGAGGCGGTTATAACAATTATCATGTCACTTTTTCTGATAAGCCTGTTTTTTCCGTTTATAATAGGTGCGATATTTTAGTCGCTCTTGACAAGGTAGTTTTTGATAGTGAGACTATTACGAAAAATATGATCGTGATTGCAGATTTTGATAATATAAAAGGCACAGAAGACTTGGAGTGCAAAAAGGTAAATATCCCTTTTAAAAAGATTTTAAAAGACAATGAGCTGCCTGATATTGTTAAAAATTCTATTGCTCTTGGGGTTTCGGCTAAGATTTTAGGTATTGATGAGGAAATTTTATTTACACTTTTTAAGGAAAATTATCCGGCTAAGGTTTTGGATATGAATATATCTGCAGCTAAGATAGGTATGGAGTTTTGTCTTGATGAAATGAAATTTAAAGTTCCAAAAGGTAACAGCAATTTTAAAGATAATCTTTTGATGACAGGGAATGAGGCTATTGCGCTTGGAGCTGTTAAGGCAGGGCTTGGATTTTACAGCACATATCCGATGACACCTGCTTCTTCAATATTGCACTACTTGGCAAAGCTTGAGGAAAAGTATGGCATAATTGTCAAGCACACTGAGGATGAGATTTCTGGGATTATAATGGCAATAGGTGCTTCTTATGCAGGTGTCAGGGCAATGACCGGCACTTCGGGAGGTGGCTTAAGCCTCATGACTGAGGGGGTAGGTCTTGCGGCAATTACTGAAACACCATTGGTGATAGCACTAAGCCAAAGACCTGGGCCTGCTACGGGGATGCCGACATGGACAGAGCAGGCAGACTTAAAGTTTGTGTTAAATATCTCTCAGGACGAATTTGTGAAAATTGTTTTGACCCCCGGCGATTTAAATGAATTGTTTTATATGACTTTTGAAGCCTTTAATCTTGCTGACAGATATCAAGTGCCAGTCTTTGTGTTGACCGATAAATTTTTGTCCGAATCACATTTTTGTGAAGCTATATTTAGTGATAATGGGTTAAAAATAGATAGAGGGTTTATATTTGAAGGGAATAGTGAAGCACCTATGGAGTTTTTTCCGAGGTACAAAGAGGTTGAAAATGGTATACCCATGAAATCAAATCCAGGTACACCCGGTGGTCTTTATAAAGCTCCGGGAAATGAACATGATGAATTTGGTTTTGTGGCTACTGATTCAAGGACAAGAATTAAAAATCAAGATAGGCGATTTAAGAAAGAGGAATTTATCAAAAAAGAGCTTCCTCTTCCAAGACTTTACGGAGCAAAAGAGGCTGAAATTACTTTTGTATGTTGGGGCTCTACCAAACAGCCACTTATGGAAGCTTTAAAGCATACGGATAAGTTTAATTTTTTCCACTTTTCTGCAGTTAATCCGATAGATTGGGAAAAGGTTAAAGAATTATTGAAAGATAAAAATCTTGTGGCAATTGAAACAAATTATACCGGGCAGCTTGCTTCTGTAATTGCTGAGAAGACCGGTATTGTAATTAAAGATAAATATTTAAAGTACGACGGTAGACCGTTTTTTGTGGAAGAGATTATTGAATTTGTGAAGAGGGGGAATTGATATGAAGGCTATGGATTTTAATTCAGGAAAAATTCCTGTCTGGTGTCCGGGATGCGGCAATTTTGCTATCTGGAATGCCATAAAGGGAGCTTTGGCAGATCTTGAAATTAATGGAAAGGATGTAGTAAATATTTCCGGAATAGGATGCTCCGGAAAGATGCTAAATCATTTAAGGACATACGGTTTTCATACATTACATGGTAGGACTCTTCCGGTTGCAACCGGTGTTAAGCTTTCAAACCATAAATTAACTGTTGTTGTAAATGGTGGCGATGGGGATGGCTACGGTATGGGGGTAGGCCATTTTATCCATGCAATAAGAAGAAATCTTGATGTTACTTATCTTGTTCATGATAACCATATTTATGGGCTTACTACCGGACAGGCTTCACCTACTACTGACAGAGGGCTCAAGAGTAAATCCACTCCCCACGGAGTTATAGATGAGCCGTTAAACCCTTTGGCAGTAGCTCTTAATGCCGGAGCAACGTTTGTAGCAAGGGGATATTCGGGGGAGGTAGAGCATCTGAAAGAGCTTATCAAAGAAGGGATTAACTATAACGGGTTTGCTTATATAGATATTTTGCAGCCTTGCGTGACATTCGGAAAAACTTACAGCTATGAATATTATGATGAAAGGATTTATAAACTTGATGAGTCTTATGATTTTACCAACTTTGATAATGCGATGGAAAAGATTTGGGAAAAAGAAAAAATTGCATTAGGGATTATTTATAAAAAGGAAAGGGATGAGTATGCTTCACTTCATCCTCAATTAAAAGATGATATTTTGGTTAACTCTACCGGGAAATTGAGGGATATTTTGGAAGAATTGGAGAAGTTTAAATAAAATTTAATATTTGCCAAAAAAGTAGTTGACGAAGAGGATATTTTATTCTATAAACACTCCTCGTCAATCGGGGCGTAGCGCAGGTTGGTAGCGCATCGGTCTTGGGAACCGAGGGTCGGAGGTTCAAATCCTCTCGCCCCGACCATTTTAATCCCTTCTATTCCAAATGATAAAATTAACTGCTCTGCTGTAAATTCTAACGAAATCTGCAATGTCGATTCAATCGTGCCCACAGTTTCCTTGTTTTGTATTTAAATTCAAAAAAGATTCATGTATAATTAAAATTTTCATTAAATTTATTTGACGATCGTATATTATATGGTAAAATCTTAATGAGGTTAGATTTTGCTATGAGAATAAAATTAGTTTTTTCATGTGAAAAAAACATTATATTACCTATTGGTTTTAATGAGGCAATTCAGGGTCTAATTTATCGCCTCATAAATGATAAATGGCTTCATAATGAAGGATTTGTCTTTGATAAATATAAATTTAAGATGTTTGTTTTTTCTGAAATTTTAGAAAAAGGTCATTTTAACAAAGAAGCGAATTACTTTGTATTTCCACCTAAAATTAGCATAATAGTGTCATCACCGGTTGACTGGATATTACAAGATCTTGCTAAAAATGCTCTATTTTCAAAAGTGTTAAATTTGCATAAAAATAAAATCATTTTAAAAGAGGTAGCTGTTTTACCTAAACGGCAATTTACAGGAAACTGTGTTATTGTAAAAACTCTATCACCGATAGAAGTTCACACGACGTTTATGAAAAATGGTATAAAAAAAACGCATTATTATTCCGCCTATGATAACGAGTTTTCAATCCTTATAAATGAAAATCTAAATAAAAAATGGTCTTCTCTTTATAAGAAAAATTGCCCTTATGAATTACAAATAATTCCGATAGGTAAAAATAAAGAAAAAATTGTGCGTTTTGGGATGAATGGTAAAAGCATAATAATTAAAGGGTGGGTTGGTTTCCTAAAATTACAATCTCAAAATGAGTTTATTAGATTTGCAATTGACGCTGGACTTGGAAGCCGAAACTCTCAAGGCTTTGGGATGGTAGAATTTGTCAGGGAAAATGATGAAAATAATAAATAATATTTAGTGAAAACATATTTCAAATAACAAAGATATATCTGGTGAGGTTTACTATGCTTGAGGCAGTTTACAAATTAGGGAAAATTATACCTGAAGACGATTTTCTGAAAGAATTTATAGAAGAGATTACTGAAAATTACAAAAATGTTTTCAAAATAAAAATAGATATAAACAATGTAAAAGAACCAGAATATATAGGAATAGATTACGAAGAAAATGACTTGTCTAAAAAAATGAAATATTTTTATAAACGCGGCTCGGCAAATGGACCAGATAAAACTCCGACATCAAAAGTAACAACTATAAATAAAACATTTAAAAATAAAATTAAAAATTGCTTTAAAAAATATTTAGAAGAAAACAAAAAGTTTTTATCGGAAGAAGAGCAATCTTTAATTATTGAATTACAAAAACTTATTGATAAAAACCTTGAAACGATAGAAAAAGACCTTATATCCTTTGCCCAAGAAAACGGTATGCTCAAAGATAATGATTCACTTAAAGAACCATCCGCTATTACGTTTGTTTTCTGTAAAAACGGGCTTGATAACTATATAGGTGATTTAGAACTTTTTGTTAATGTGTTTAAAAATAATGAAAATGATGCCTACAGAAGCTTTTATATAAAATCTAATACAGAAAGTCGAGCAAAACAAAAATACTGCTTTATCTGTAGTAATGGTGCTAATGAAGTATGGGGGTTTGTAAATACCTTCAATTTTTACACAGCTGATAAGGAAAGTTATATAGCAGGTGGATTTAATCCAGTGTTAATGTGGAAAAATTATCCAGTTTGTTCTAATTGTGCTAAGACTCTGGAGAGAGGGAAAAAATATATTGAAGAAAATTTATCATTCAAGTTTTGTGGTTTTAGCTACTACCTTATACCTCAACTGGTTTTTGATGATAATAATACATTGAAACAGACCGTTACCACATTAAAAAACTATACCAATTTTTCCCTGCAGGAGACAAAAGCCACACTAATTGAAAAAACCGAAGAGCGTCTTTTGAGACAGCTTTCAAATTTATCAAATCAAATAAACCTGAACTTTCTATTTTATGAACAATCAAACGCTGCATTTAAAATAATACTTTTCTTAAGAGAAATCGCCCCATCTTGGTTAAAATTTCTGATAGACAAAAAAGACATCGTAGATAATAAAACACGAAACTTTGATATTTTTAAGGAAATTTATGCAAAAAAAGAAACCATCAATTTTAGTTTCTCATTTTCCTTTTTAAGAGATTTTTTCCCAGATTCCAAATTAGAAGGGAAATATGACAAACACTTTCTTGAAATCCTAAACTCCATTTTTATAGGCAAAAATATAGATATCGACTTTCTTATCTCAAGGTTTATGGGAAAAATCAGAAGAGAATTTTTAAATGACCTCTGGTTTGAACCGACCGTTCTCAAATCTTACAAAATCTTACTTTTTCTAGATGAAATAAATTTGCTAAATCGGAGGAAAAAAACTATGAAAAATTATGGCAATAACTTTGAAGAGTTCTTTGAAGAAAACCCCATCTTTGACGATGAAACAAAAAAAGCTATGTTTTTGGAAGGTGTGCTGGCTCAAAAGCTTTTGAATATTCAGTATTCAGAAAGAAATGCCACACCTTTTAGAAGCAGATTAAATAGTCTTAAGATAGATGAAAAGATTGCAAAAAGATTGTTACCTGAAATTATAAATAAACTTGAAGAATATGAAAAAAATTATTATCGAAAACTTGAAGAAACCATCGGTGAGTATCTTGTTAAATCTAACTTTTCTCACTATTCAGTGGATGAGTTAAGTTACTATTTTGCACTTGGAATGGTTTTATCCAAATATTTTGGAACGGAAAAAGAGAATAAAAACGAATAAAATTAAATGGGGGTAAGTTATGAGTATCGTAACTAAGAGAAGTGAAATTTTATTTTGCTATGATGTGACTGATGCAAATCCAAATGGTGATCCTATGGATGAAAACAAACCGAGAATTGATGTAGAAACAAAAATTAATATTGTTACCGATGTTCGCTTTAAAAGAACTATTCGTGATTATCTTTACGAATACAAGGGATACAACGGACAGAACGGAAAAGATGTCTTTGTCCGTGAAATACTTCTGGATGACAGTAATCCTGAAAAAGGGATTCAGGATGGAAAAACAAGGGCTAAAGATTACAATAATGACTCTGAGAATGTGTTAAAAGAGTGTATTGATATCAGACTCTTTGGAGGAGTTATCCCTCTTGATAAAGATTCAATTACTTTCACGGGACCTGTGCAGTTTAAAATGGGGCGCTCTTTACACAAAGTAGAGATAAAACATATTAAAGGTACAGGTGCATTTGCCGCAAAATTGGGTTCTAAACAGGCAACTTTTAGAGAAGAGTATATTTTGCCATATTCTTTTATCTGTTTTCACGGTATAATAAACGAAGCAGCTGCAAAATATACGAAATTAGCTGAGGAGGATATATCAGAATTACTTGAGGCAATGTGGAATGGGACGAAAAATCTTATCAGTCGTTCAAAATTTGGTCAGATGCCAAGATTTTTGTTAAAAGTAACTTACAAAGAACCAGGATTTTTCATAGGCGATCTTGATAAAAAGCTTAAGCTAACAGATTTTGAAAATGAATTTGCTATAAGAAGCCCAAAAGATTTTAAATTAGATATATCTGGAATTATAAATGTTATCGAAGAAAACAAAAACCATATAGAAAAAATAGAATATAAAATAGATGAAAGTCTTAAAATAACACCTGAAATACCACAAGGCTGGGAGATACTAAAAATTTAAAAAGGGCAAAACAATGAATAAAATAGTCGTTTTTGATATATGGGCAGACTATGCACACTTCAGGGTGCCCTATACAACAAGTTCACCTATAACTTATCCGATTCCTCCAAAAACTGCTATATATGGTATCATTGCGGCAATAATGGGCTATGATAAAAACTCTTATCTTCAATATTTTCAAAATAAAATCTGGAAAGTGGGGGTAAGTATAAAAAAACCTATTAAAATCGAATATATTCCTGAAAATTTTGTGGATACTAAGAGAGCAAAACTATTTGGTAGAATGCCAAAAAATAAACCCTGTCGAACTCAAATAAACTTAGAATTTTTAAAAAATCCCTTTTATAGATTTTACGTAACCTGCAAAAATGAAGAAGAGTTAAATGCTCTGGCAGACAAATTAAAAGAGCATAAATCTATCTTTACCGTTTCTTTAGGACTTTCAGAATGTATAGCAAATTTTATATTTATTGGTATTTTTGAGTTAGAAAAAAGAACCGATAAAGATTTTGTAGAAATTTCTTCAATAATACCACTTGAAAACATATCGAAGCCGAATCAAATTGATTTTCTATCTGAAAATAGTAAGTTTTTACAGATCCATATTCCTTTAGAAATGAAACCTGATAGAGAGCTTGTAAAAAGTGGCTATTTCTTAATAGAAGCTAATGGGAAAAAAATTAAGCTTAAAGATGGGGAATTTTATCATGTGAGAGACTTGAATGATAATATTTTCCTGTTTTAGGTGATATATGATTTGTTACTCTCATCCTGAAAAAGAACTTATGTACCATCTTAAAAATGTTAAAGAGATAGGTTTGTCGGTTTTTGAGGAAAAAACACTGAAATCTTTAAATGAATTTAAATACATATTAGAAACAGTACTACATTATCATGACGTTGGAAAGGCTACTAAGTTTTTTCAGGATTATCTTTCAGCGTCCATTGAAAATAGAGATTGTGAACACTCCAAAAAATTAACTTCCCACGCCTTACTATCTGCATGTGTAGGTGCATATAAAACATATAACTCAATATCATCCGAAAATAACCCCTCTTATTGGGCTATATTAAGTTTCATTGCAATAAGAAAACATCATGGAAATTTAGAAGAGCTTAATAATATGCTTGTTATTAGTAAAAATGATTGGCAAAATTTAGAAAAACAATGGCAAAACCTTCAATGTGGTGTATTTAAAAAAGAAGATGTCGATTTTTTTGATTTAAAAAATATTATTGAAGAATTTTTGTGGGAAAAAGATACTCTTACATCTTCCATAGAAAGTTTTTTTCTTTTGAATTTTATATTTTCAGTTTTAATATATGCTGATAAAACAGAGGTAATTATAGGAAAGAAAAACTTTACACAAATTGCAGAAAATTTTTATGACATAGTTGATACTTATAAAATAAAGAAATTAATACAAAATAGAAACAGCGAAATAAATGAGATAAGAGAGCAAGCATATAATGTATGTGAAAATGAAGTGGCTAAATACAAGGATGAAAAAATTTTTTCAATTAATTTACCTACTGGTAGTGGCAAAACTCTTACTGTATTTAATGCCGCATTTAAATTGTTAAAAAAGGAACCATATCTAAAAAGAATTATTTATGCACTCCCTTTTACCTCTATCATAGATCAAACAGAAAAAGTTTTTAGAGAAATACTTGAAGTTAGAGGTATTAATCCGGATAAATATCTCACCGTGCATCATCATCTTTCCGAAGCAAAGATAGAAATGGATGAGGGCTATATTGAGGGAGAAAAAGCACAGTTTCTCATTGAAAATTGGGATAATCCCATTATTTTAACGACATTCTGGCAACTTTTTTATTCAATCGTTACTGGGAAAAATTCTCAACTTAGAAAATTTCATAATATTGCAAACTCTGTTATTATTCTTGATGAAGTCCAATCTATTCCTTATAAATACTGGTATTTAATAAAAAATGTTTTACAAGAGCTGTCAACTTTTTTAAATTGTAAAATTATATTTCTTACTGCTACAATGCCTCTAATTTTTGAGAATGATGAGATAATTTCTTTAGTGCCTTCAGACATTAGAGAAACTTTCTTTTCAAAATTTTCCAGATATAAAATAATAAATGAGCTAAAGGATATTACAATCAATGAACTTCTAAATATTGCAATAAATGACATCGATGAAAATCCTGAAAAAAGCTTCTTGTTTGTTTTTAATACAATTAGCAACAGCATAAAATTCTATAAACTGCTAAAAGAAAATTTAGAAGATAAAACTTTAATCTACCTATCAAGCAATATTTTACCTGTTGAGCGGAAAAAAAGGATTGAAGAAATCAAAAAGAGATCAGATGGGAAGATTATAGTTTCCACGCAGGTTATAGAAGCAGGCGTGGATATAGATATAGATATTGTATATAGGGATTTTGCCCCACTTGATTCAATCATACAAACAGCAGGAAGGTGCAATAGAAATAACAGAAAAGAGCAGGGATTAGTAAAATTATTTAAACTTACAAATGATAAAGGTAAACATGATTTTAGCTATATTTACAAAGGCTTACCCATAAATGCTACCAATAAAATATTTGAGAAGAAAACTGAAATAAATGAAAATAATATATTTCATATTATAAATGAATATTATGATGAAATAAAACGCAATAAATCGAATAACGAAAGTAACATATTGCTAAACGCGTTAGAAAATCTTGATTATGATACCATAACAAGCAATTTTAAATTGCTTGATGAACCCCCATCTTTTTCTGTGTTTATTGAAATAGACGATAAGTCTAAAAAATTGCTCAAAGAATTTTATAATATTCTAAAAATCGAAGATGTTTTTGATAGGAAAGAAGCCTTTTTAAAGATAAAGTCTGACTTTTACCAATACATTTTATCTGTTAACCTAAATAATAAAACTAAGAGCTACTTTCAAGATTTACAGGACATTGGTGGTATAAAGATTGTATCGTCCGATTTGAAAGAAAGTATTTACAATGATGAAACAGGACTGGTGAGAGAGTTGAGTATTTTCATATGAAAACCTTTGCGCCATCAATTTTTAATGCATACACTATTTGTAAAAGGCAGGCGTGGTTAATGATGAGAAATCTTACTGCAGATCAGGATAATGCATTTCTTGAAATCGGAAGGTTAATCGATGAGACATCTTTTGAGCGACAAAAAAAGAAAATTTTCCTGGCTGACCTTGAGGCAATGCTTGATATGGTAAGTAAAAAGGATGGTATTTACTACATTGCAGAGATAAAGAAATCATCTAAAACAATGAACTCAGGAATATTTCAACTTAAATATTATCTTTATTTATTAAAAACTAATAAAGGTTTAAAAGCCAGAGGTATCATAAAGATTCCCAAAGAAAAAATTAGCAAAGAAATCATACTTACAGAAGAGGATGAAGAAAAAATTACGACCATTTTAAGTGAAATGAATGAAACTTTATTCGGAGATAAACCTCCTCAAATTTTACTAAATAGTAAAATCTGCAAAGTATGCGCACATTTTGAGTTTTGTTATGGTTAGGTTATTATGAAAGAAAGTATTTACATTTTTTCAAACGGCAGATTAAAGCGAAAAGATAACTCGCTACTTTTTGAGACTGAAAATGGAGATAATAAGTTTATACCTGTAGAGAATATCAAAGAAATTTTTGCTTTTGGAGAAATAGACTTAAATGTAAAAGTACTAAATTTTTTAACACAAAAAGAGATTATTTTTCATTATTTCAACTACTATGGGTATTACTCTGGTTCGTTTTATCCAAGAGAGCATTACAATTCAGGCTATATGATTTTAAAACAAACAGAAGCCTATTTAGATCAGAAAAATAGATTTTACTTAGCTAAAAAATTTATTGAGGGAGCTGCTAAAAATTGCCTTAAAATTTTGAAATATTATGATAGGAGAGAAAAAGATTTGAATAAACAAATCAAAGAGATAGAGCAATTAGTAACACAGCTTTCTAATTATGAAGAAATAAATCAGATAATGGCAATCGAAGGTCAGATAAAAAGTATTTATTATTCATGTTTTGATACGATAATAAATAATGACGATTTTGTTTTTGATGAGCGCACTAAAAGACCCCCTAAAAATCACTTAAATGCTTTGATAAGTTTTTCAAATTCTTTGATTTATACATATTGTCTAAGTGAAATATATAAAACACATCTTGACCCAAGAATTGGCTTCTTGCATACGACAAATTTTAGAAGATTTTCTCTTAATCTTGATATTGCAGAAATTTTTAAACCAATAATAGGTGATAGGACAATTTTTTCCATGATAAACAAAAATGTTATCACATACAAAGATTTTGAACAGCAAATAAATGGTATTGTACTAAATGACAAAGGTAGGAAAAAATTTTTAGAAGCATTAGAAGATAGATTAAAACAAACAATAAAACATTCAAAAATCAAAAATAATGTAAGTTATCGAAGACTTATTCGTATTGAGCTTTATAAACTTGAAAAACATTTAATGGATGAAGAAAAGTATGAGCCATTTATAATGGATTGGTGAGTTTGTAAGAGGCTAAAATGTTTATTATTTTATACTACGATGTGACTGAAAAGAAATGCTCAAAAATGCTTAAAACCTGTAGGAAGTATTTACAATGGGTTCAAAATTCTGTTTTTGAAGGCGAAATCAGTGAAGCTAATCTTGAAAAATTGAAATATGAGTTAGGAAAAATACTGGATGAAGAAGACGGCGATTCTGTTATAATTTATAAGTTTCGGACTAAAAAATATACTGAACGTCAGGTACTTGGAATTGATAAGAAGGAGGATACTAATTTTATTTAATTTAATATGACCTATATGGCTCTGTAACTAAATGTGTGTAACTTATATCTGTCTATGGGGGATAATGTAAAAAATCAGGTGTTTCGACAGAAAAAATGTTTGTAATTTTCTGAAAATTTGTTAGAATCATTCCGAGAATTGCAGGCTTATTGCTTGAAAATTTTGTAAAAGCTGGTATTTCGACCCTACCTCTAAGGCATTGAAACAGACCTTCAGGGGGAAAATCTTAACTTCGGTTCATATTTCGACCCTACCTCTAAGGCATTGAAACTTGAAAAAATAAATGAAGATGCTCTTGCCGAATTGTATTTCGACCCTACCTCTAAGGCATTGAAACTAAACAAACATATTGTTAAAACGTAGAGAACGAGGAAATTTCGACCCTACCTCTAAGGCATTGAAACAATGCAGATAAAATCGTATATTTAAGCGCTTTTGGTATTTCGACCCTACCTCTAAGGCATTGAAACCACAAACAGGAAAACAAAATTATAAGTCGAGCCAATAATTTCGACCCTACCTCTAAGGCATTGAAACAATATAGGGAATACAACGTTCCTTTTCTTGCTATATTATTTCGACCCTACCTCTAAGGCATTGAAACCTCAATTATACTTGCTTGTGCTCTCTACTGCACAAGATTTCGACCCTACCTCTAAGGCATTGAAACTGGTATTTCCCCAAAAAACGCAGAACAAAGAGTTTTATTTCGACCCTACCTCTAAGGCATTGAAACCCTTTTGCTATATATGTGCATTCTGATTATACGCCTAATTTCGACCCTACCTCTAAGGCATTGAAACGGCTCAAAAAAGGGTACAAAAGGACATCTGTCAATAATTTCGACCCTACCTCTAAGGCATTGAAACCATAAATACTCGCTTGAGCTTCCACCCAGAGCAGTCATTTCGACCCTACCTCTAAGGCATTGAAACCCTAATGTATATGTAGCACCCGGTTTTGTGGCATAAGATTTCGACCCTACCTCTAAGGCATTGAAACGTAAAACCGGGTCTTGTGTCAAATGTCATTGTGAATATTTCGACCCTACCTCTAAGGCATTGAAACTCAGAAGCCGTTGAGTTGTCTAAGGATGATGATAATATTTCGACCCTACCTCTAAGGCATTGAAACGCAAGAAAAAAGCGGACTAAAATGCCCGCCGGTTATATTTCGACCCTACCTCTAAGGCATTGAAACTATGATAGGCGGCGGTATTGTCGGTACAGGCAAGAGCATTTCGACCCTACCTCTAAGGCATTGAAACTTGTGTAAGTCATCAAAGAACTTTTTATCGACAGAATTTCGACCCTACCTCTAAGGCATTGAAACAAAGATTCTGCTGTATCTGTTTTGCAAGTTTAGCAGCATTTCGACCCTACCTCTAAGGCATTGAAACTATAATGATAAAATTTTTTTCATATTCTCATATTCATTTCGACCCTACCTCTAAGGCATTGAAACTTATATCAACGTTGTTGAATTATCGTCCGGTGATGAATTTCGACCCTACCTCTAAGGCATTGAAACCTTCATATTCACATAAAGCAGAAATAGCAGGTGAAATTTCGACCCTACCTCTAAGGCATTGAAACTAGTTCGGAAGTTATAAATTCTGTAGACTATGACAGATTTCGACCCTACCTCTAAGGCATTGAAACGCAAGTGTGCCTAAAGCGCTCTTGCCTGTCCCGACAAATTTCGACCCTACCTCTAAGGCATTGAAACGTAAATCAGATGCCTAACTCGCTTGTTGAGACTGAATTTCGACCCTACCTCTAAGGCATTGAAACGTATGAATACAAAAAGAACACTTGCACAAAAAATAATATTTCGACCCTACCTCTAAGGCATTGAAACCAGGAAGAAGAAAGTCTTTTTGCTCTGGCAAATCTAATTTCGACCCTACCTCTAAGGCATTGAAACTGTGAGTATGAAATACGTGCTGTTCCTCGTTCTCTACATTTCGACCCTACCTCTAAGGCATTGAAACATAGAAAAAGGAAGAATAACATCATCATCATCAACAATTTCGACCCTACCTCTAAGGCATTGAAACTGAAGAGCCGTCGGCAAGTAAACTTGATGTAACTAATTTCGACCCTACCTCTAAGGCATTGAAACTATCTCAGGTTCAGAGGCTATTGTTTCTCAAGGGCAAATTTCGACCCTACCTCTAAGGCATTGAAACTTTTCAAAATTTTCTACTTCAAAATTTGCAGAACTTGATTTCGACCCTACCTCTAAGGCATTGAAACAGAAAGGGGACAATACTGCAATCATATTCTATTTGAATTTCGACCCTACCTCTAAGGCATTGAAACACGGGGGATAATTGATATACAGAATCAACGACCACACATTTCGACCCTACCTCTAAGGCATTGAAACTGACTATAATGAATGTGAAATTAAGTATGACCCCTGATTTCGACCCTACCTCTAAGGCATTGAAACGTGGTGGTTTCTCTGGTGGTTGTGTCAAGCCGTGCGGATTTCGACCCTACCTCTAAGGCATTGAAACAGCCGTGCGGTAGAGAGCACGGCGGCAGACGTTCAACCATTTCGACCCTACCTCTAAGGCATTGAAACCCTGCTTTAATGCTCGCAGCCTTTGCTGTGAATTCTATTTCGACCCTACCTCTAAGGCATTGAAACAACAAAGTATATATTAAGCAATACAGTAAGAAAAGAATTTCGACCCTACCTCTAAGGCATTGAAACATTCATAAATCAGCCCCGATTATTTCGAGGCTGACAATTTCGACCCTACCTCTAAGGCATTGAAACGTGAACTATATTCTGACGAACTATCAGAACTGCGAAATTTCGACCCTACCTCTAAGGCATTGAAACTTCTGCAAGAGTTGGTAATAATTTTGAGATAGATAAATTTCGACCCTACCTCTAAGGCATTGAAACAGCTACTCATCCATCCCTCCAAGTGCGTTTTTTTCGATTTCGACCCTACCTCTAAGGCATTGAAACCGAATGCCCTAAATGCTCAGGCTGTGGGTTAGTCAGAT
>NZ_JAJAFU010000028.1 GCF_020480685.1 Deferrivibrio essentukiensis | reverse complement strand
ATAAATTAATATATTTAAAGAACAACTCCTATAAACTTAATATAGATTATAAAATTTCTTTGACTTTTAATAAATTCTAAATTAAAATATCCTAAAATTTTAAGGAGGTTGACCGTGAAGAAAATCTTAGCATTAATCGCAGTACTGTCTTTCGCATTGGTTGTTTTTGCAGCTGACAAAGGGCCAGAAACAATCGATCTATCAAAATCTTTTAATTACGAAAAAACCACTAAAAAACCTGTAATGTTTCCACACGCTTTTCACCAAACAAAGGTAGAGTGTGCCGAATGCCACATGAGTGCTGAAGGAGGAAAAGAGCTAAAGAATATTAATACTGGTGACATACTGAAAGTAACTAAACTTGTGGGCACTGCAAACGACGTACATAAAGAGTTTTGCTGGGCTTGCCACAAAGCGAAGAAGGTTAAAAGCGGAACATCTTGTAATAAGTGTCACAAATAGCAAAGCGGCCTTAGAGCCGCTTTTTTTATTTCATAACTTCATCAATGATTTCAATCTGTCTCTTAAAAGCAGGCTCATCAACCCACTCACTTGCCTTTTCAAGTAACTCTTTTGCACTTTTCAAGTAGGAGTCATTATGTTTAGCATCTTTATTATACTCGTCTAAAAAAGTAACCGCTTTATTACATATAGAATAAGCAAGACTTCTTATCTGCTTTGCCTTATCAATTTTCATTGCCAATCTGATAAAAAAAGAAGTCAGTAATAAATATAATAACCATAGCCAAATATTAAACTTTAAACTTACTAAATAAAATGTGGCTACAACAACCAAAGTAGTAACAATTGCAACGCTAATACCGGGGGACCCAATAAAATATGTGGGAATATTCTTACCATCCTCATACTTATAGTACTTAAAAGGTCTAAAGCTCCCACCTCTTTTATGCTCTTTTTCGGCAATTTTACTAAATTTCCTCAATTCCTCTAAAATTTCAATTTTCACAGATTCCTCTCAAATGTTTTTTTATTTTTATAGCTTATTTTATAATTTAATTGCAATCGATAAAATATGATATCTATACAATAAAAAAACTTGACAAATACTCACTCATATATATTTTAACAAGTGTAAAAAATATCATTTCAGGAGGTGCGATATGTTAGAAAGATGGAGAAAAAAAAGCGTATCACCCTTAAGGGATGTATTTGACCTTCAAGAAGAGGTAAACAGGTTATTTGACGATTTCTTTCTTCCAAGTGCCCAAGTTAGGGATTTTCCTTTTATGCCGCACGTTGATATAGCAGAAAATAATAGTCAGATTAAAGTAAAAGCTGACCTTCCGGGTGTAACAGAAAAAGATATTGAGCTGACACTTGAAAATAACATCCTTACCATCAAAGGTAAGAGAGAGGAAGAAAAAGAAACTAAAGAAGATAACTATTACAGTAGAGAAAGAGTCTATGGCACTTTTATGAGACAAGTTCAAATACCTAAGAGGGTTAACACCGATAGCGTAAAAGCTAAATTTAAAAACGGCGTACTTGAAGTAGTTATGGACAAGGCTGAAGAAGAAAAATCTAAAAAAATTGCTATTCAGGCTGAATAAAAGGGCGGGATAATCCCCCGCCTTTTTTATTTAGAATCATTCCACAAAATCCTATTGACAATGTATAAGGTGATTATGTAATATAAGCCACCTTTCCGTGCTTTACTAACAAATCTATCAATGTGTCAAATATATCATGGTTACGCATATTATACCTATATTCTAATTCTTTCAAATAATAAATAAATTTCTCCTTAGATACACCATGATATTTCAATAACCGCTGCTTAGCGAAACTCCAAAATCCTTCAATCCCATTTATATATACTTTACCATTTCCAAATCGCTTACTATGATCTATTCGTTTATGTTTAAATCCCATCGCAACTAATCCATCATAACTTTTATACCTGTCAGTATATATAAGACTACCACGTTTTACCTTCTTTATCGCTAATGTAAGTAATGTTTCTGCCGTCACATCGTGCACAATTTCTACCTTCACCTTCCCATTTCGCTCCAATATACCAAACACTGGTATCTTACCAGATGCTCCTCGACCCCTTTTTCCCTTCCGTTTACCCCCAAAATAGCTCTCATCCATCTCTATTTCGCCACACAAATGTTGAGTTTCCCCATTTAATTCATAATATATCACCTGCCGTAACATGTCATATATCTTCATCATCGTCTTGTAGGCTACCTGTAACTGCTTTGATGCCTGCCACCCTGGTACCTCTAACTCAAATAATTTAATTGCCATGACTATTTTTCCTAATGGAACCTTTATCACTTCTAGTATGCTTCCCTTTCGTATTCCCCATTCCTTGCGACATCGATAACATTTTAATTTATTCCGTCGAACCTTCCCAATGCTTTCTCCCCCACAGTAGGGACATTCATCAAACTTTTGTAATAATCCCTTTTCTTGAAGATATTCTATTGTTTTATTCTCATCTGCTACTATTTTTGAAACTTCTATAATTTCCATATTTTTGCCACCCCCTTATATATTATAGCACTGGTGGCTCTTTTTACTCAATTACCTAATATTTTTAAACTCATTAGATTAAATATTTCTTTAATGGTGACAATATCCGCCTATTTCGGTTTTCTTCTTACAGGGGGAAAATATACGTCTAATCTACTTATAGTTTTATTGGCAGTAATGATTCATAGCTTTGGTACATCGATGCTCAATCAATATCAAGAAGTTGAATCAGACAAAAAAATGGAAAGAACCAAAAAAAGGCCTCTTCCAAAATATATATTCGATTCCAAAAAGGTACTTCTTGTAAGTATGATATTTATTTTATTATCTTTTTTATTGCCTATCATTATCAAGAAAAAGTTTATCACTTTGATGTTATTAGATAATTTTATAATTTATAACTGCATATACACACCACTTAAAAAAAAGACATCATTTGCACTCCTAATAGGCTCTTTCAGCGGTGCCATCCCCCCTATTATTGGTTGGTTAGCGGGAAATAGTTCTCTAAGTATTGAAATATTGCTGGTTGCAACCACATTTTATATGTGGCAAGTGCCCCATTTTTTATTTTTAACTGAAAAGTACAAAAATGAATATAAAAAGGCAGGATTTAGAATTTTAATAAATGAGACAAGTGCCAAAAAATACAACATTATCCTTATAGTTTGGCTTATAAGTTATTTTTTAGTTCTTACAAATACAGCTTTCATAATCCTTAGACAAGGTATTCTATCTGACATTGTAATTTCCCTTGAAACAGTCCTCATATTGATACTAATTATTCAAGATAAAAAGTCTAATCAAAAATTTCATATTATTAATATTTCAATATTAATATTAATAATTTTTTACATAATAAAAATACTTTCAAACTGAGATGAATTATTAAAGCGTGTTTGACAGACAACTTAGTGTCCGCCAAACATATTAATTTAATTTACAGGAATTATCTTACAGAAATCATTTAGAATATATTCGGGGTCTTTTTCAAAAAGCTCACCGAAAATCTGTAGCTTTTTATTATAACTTTTGTCGATATCGATAAACAAAAATACGTCAAGAAAATCCTTTATCTCTTTCATCAAAAATTTCTTATCTTCATCACTCAAATAGTCTATCTTTTTAACTCCTACACCAAGCTGCTCGTCTTTTATTTTTCCCCGTATAAATGCTGCACCGGCAGTCATCCCGCTACAAATATAGTAGCCCATAGGATACTCATGATTTACAACATTTAAAACAATACCAATTCCACCTTGGGCATATTCCATAAAGTAGTCACCCATCCCTTTCTCTTCTCCGAGTCCATATATTGCAACAGGCGGCTTTCTGTTTGTTAGTTTTTCTTCAAAAGTCTTTATAAATTTATTCCAACCAAGTGTACTTAATTTCGCCTTTCTTTTCTGATATTTAAATCTTAAGTCTTTTAAAATCTCATCCTTTGTGTAATTTTCATACTTCTCAAGATTTAATTTTCTCCACTCTTCAGGCACCCCTGCCTTCATCAATAGAAGGTTTCTCACTCCTCCACTTTTAGCAACCCTAAAAGTGCCACTAACGGCATATGCAGCAAACAGGTCACTTACATGCCCTGCAATATTTATCTCTTTAGGGTTTGATGTATTTGCAACACCTACGTGGGTATTAGCAGGAATAGAAGTCTTAAAAGTATGGTTCGGAATTACGTTAATTTTTACATTATCCACAAAAGCAAAGCAGTGGTTGCCTACCAACCCTCTTACAGTAATTTCTTCACACTTTACTCCTGTCCCTATTGTCCTCTGCCCAACCACATTGTCAATAAAAAACTTTTTAACACCTTTTTTAACTGCTTCTTTCATTAACAAATTCAAACTGACACTATCGATTTTATCTACACCTACATCTATAGTTAATGAGTCACCATGTATATTTTTTAAAGTATTCTCAAAAAATTCTTTATTTTCATTAATTCGTTGTTCAAATGTCTTAAATATTTTATGCTCTCTCTCTTTAATAGCAGCATCCGGTATCTGTTTATCTATTTCTTGTTTACCAAAAGTTTCAAAAAGTAACGGGTCGTTGCCATGATATCTAAATCTTCTTGCACCAACCACATCGGCATGATGACTCATACCAAGCCCTGCGGCAAGCCCTTCCATATCCTTAACAAAAGACTTAACCATAGAAACTATAAAATTGCTCCCCATTTCAGGGTCAATCCTACTGCCGTATTTTCTTGATGTAATACCCCATGCACATTGGCCAGTATGGCATCTTTGACAAAGTGTACACCCCAAAGGATGTAAAGTCCTCATCCCCATGCCAACAAAGTCAGCACCTGCAAGTAAAACTAAAAAAGCATGAAAACTATCCAATACCCCGCCTTCAGCGATTATCGAAATATTCTCTCTTAAACCCTCTTTCCTGAGAGCTAAATCCGCGATATGAGTCAAATACACCACATTTAAACCTTTATTTTGTAAATCTACCAAATGAGCTGCACCTGTAGAGCCATCCCCTGCCTTAATTGTAATATAATCAAAGCCTGCTTTTGCAAGTGCAACCGCTATTTCAGGAAAGTTCCATGCAGTACCGTAAACATCTGCTCCAATAAGTTTTTCCTCACCTAAGAGTGCCCTTAATGACTCTACCCTCATAGGGAGCTCTTCAATAGAATATTGCAAATGTTGAGGATTTGGCGCTGTCAAGTTTCTTAAAGCTTCAACACACCTTAAAAGAGCAATCTCCAAATCATTCTTTTTGGATTGAAGATGTCCACCTTTACCTTTTTTAGCATCCTGCCCGTATTTCATACTGATTCCGGCAAACTTATCAAGCTCAACCCAAGGACCATAACCCCCTGAGCCAAATTGTAAAATACAATATTTTGATGCAGACATCATATCAGGATGAACATAACCTTCGCCTGTAAAAAATGGTCTACCAAGCTTAATGCTTGCCATAAGTCTTGCTAAAAATGCTTCATGGCTATTTGAACCATAGCTCATATGGCAGTCAAAAACAGGTGTATTGCATAAAAACTTAGCCTTTCTCTTACCTAAATATACATTATCAAGTTTACCTGCATACTCATGTAAATGGTCTCTTTGCGGGCTTAGTATCTCTGCAGCATCAATCATCCAATCAGTATAAAGCTTTGATTCAGATCTTCCCAAGTGTGCACTGCTGACAGTTGATTTTTCATCTGCTCTATTTAAAATATTATTAATAACCTCAGCATTTGATAACTTAACACCTATGTCGTGATAATCAGGATTATTAAAAACTTTTATAGCCCTTTGAGGACACATTTTAACACACCTTTTACAGTTGCAACACTCATCAGGATTAATCCAGAGAATCTTCTCGACCAAATTGACTTTATCAGTCTCATCAGGAAGCACTCTATTTCCGTCAAAATCATAATAGACGGTTTCCATCTCAAAAACACCTGTCTGACTATCAGGCTTTTTTAAATTATGCGTACAGGCTTCCACGCATCTGGCACAGTGAACACAACCTCTTCCTGGTTCTTCCTCTTCACTTGTAACTTTCACCCAATATTTTGCACCGGTTGCATAAATACCTGTCCTGTCAGGCTCTACATATTTGATACTTCTTTTAACTCTTAATTCTATTTTACTATCAAGCTTCATCCCACTTCCACCCATAATCTAATTTTTTTATCTCTTTACCTTCAATCTTAAATGCCACAACCTTCCCTGCATCAGGGTCATAAACGCTTGCAAGCTCTTCCTCCATAAAATAAGCTGCCGAAAGAATTGCTCTTTGCTCACTTCCTAACAACGCAACCTTATCATTGTAACCAAGGCTAAATGACCTTAGATGGTCCCTGTCGGTAAAACCGAGCAACACATCCCCAACCAACACGATTGCAGTAGCAGGTCCCGACATTTTCATTCGCTTTAATATCGGATCATTTGTAATCTCAAGGTATCTTTTTCTTTGGCTGTCACTTAACGAAGCAAGCTCCTGCGGAAACTTTCTGCTTATTACCCACTCTATCTCTTCTATTGTATAGCCTTTTCTTAAAAGATAATCCGCCTGTAAAAATATTGCTTCGGAATCTGTTCCAACATGAAGATTTATGCCAAGCTGCTCCAAAGCTATAGCGTTAGATTTGTCACTTGACAGGTGACCGTTATGCACACCTGCAATCTCTCCAACAGAAATCGGTTGTGGTCCCCACCAAAGACCGCGACCACTACTTGTCGGCCATCTGAGATGAATCAGACAAGCTTCATAATACTCATCCTCATACTTATGCAAATCATAAATTTTAATAGTATCGGTAAGCTCAAAGGCAGTCAAAAAAGTACCATTCTCTTTTGAACTTGAAAAAATCCTTGCATCATGCATAAAATCTTTATTGAACTTTGAAACATGCTTCATAATATATTTGTAATCATTGTCAATTCTCTCCCTGTACATCATCTCATCTATTGTAGGCGGAGTCACATAGTACCTTTTGATGATTGGCAAATCATATTCGTAGTAGTATTTCCTTGCCACCAAGTCTTGAGACTCAAGAATATGCACACCCCAACTGTTTATTACATTCTCAAGCTCACTAACCTTATACTGATCACGATACATGATATGAAAAACATAAAAACTGTTGTCTTTATATATACCTTTTAAAGTTACACCTGCGCCTGTCCTCCCTCTGTATTGCAAACACATGGCACTCTTTAAAAGTGCATTCAAACTAAATTCCCCCGCAGCTGCCAAAAGACCGCAGGCACCTTTGGGCAACCCTTCCTCTCCACCTGAAAAGGTATTTATATCCATAGGTTTATAATTTTTAATATCATTCATTGTTATTCCTCTTCGCTAAGTTTACTGTACTCAACATATTGAGATAAAATATATTTTTCAAATTTACTCTCATCACTTATAACACTAAGTGCTGACCTTGGGCATGCCTCCACGCTTTTAAAGGAGTGCGAGGAAATGTTTTCTTTTATATACATATAATAAACCATATCTTTTTCAGGACTCCACTCTTTAAACTTTTTAATCAGGCTATTATTACTGTAAAAATAGCACCAATCGCACTGAATACATATTCCACAATAAAAACATCTTTTAGCCATTAAAACAGCTACATCTTTATCTACGGTCTTAACAATTTCATTAAAGTTTCTTTTCCGCTCCTCAAACGTAATATTTTCCTCAATCATTCTACCCGTCTTTTGAAAATATTTTGTATTTATATCTTCATAAAAAGCAATTTCTCGATTGGTATCTTTTTCAAGCTCTTCTCCTAAAAAATTCCTAACTGCCTCCACAGTCTTTTGTGCTGAACCTACCGCTCGCACAACCATGCCGGTAGGAGTGGCAGCACCCATAGCTGCATCGCCGCAAATAAACACCTTGTCTCTCAAATCTTCCGGCAAATCAGGACAATTAAGTCGAGGAAATTCATTTACAAAACTGTCCCCGACAAATGACAAGTCAGGTTTATCACCTACTGCCATAACTATTTTGTCAAAGATAAATTCATTATACTTGTCTTTTATGGGTATCGGCTTTGAGCGACCGCTTTCATCAACAGGGCCAAGCTTCATAACCTGACAGATTAACCTTAAACCTTCCCTCACTTTTTCTATTTTTATTGGCTGATTCAGGAAATAAAATTGCACCCCTTCCCTTTTACTTTCTTCCACCTCACCCGGATGTGCAGTCATCTCACCTATTGTCCTTCTGTAAATAATACTTGGAAGAGCACCTAATCTCACGGAACATCTTGCCACATCAAACGCAGTATAACCTCCGCCGATCACACCTATCTTTTCATTTTCTTGAATATTTAATTTATCTGACTCGCCAAAATTTATAAGCCTTAAAAACTCAATTCCGTTATAAATATTATCTAAATACTCACCATCAATGTTTAGTTTCCCTGGATATTGCGCCCCGGTAGCAACAATGACAGCATCGGACTCCTCAACAATATTTACAAATTTACTCTTATCTATATGCTGGTTGAGAATTATTTCCACTCCGGCTTCCCTTATAAAATTCAGCTCTTTTTCAAAAATTTCTCTCGGATACCTATATGCCGGGATACCTTCGATCAACAGCCCACCCGGCTTGGAGTGTTTTTCATATATAACTACCTTATACCCGTTTATTGCCAAAAAATAGCCTGCAGAAAGCCCTGCCGGACCTGATCCGATTATTGATATTAATTTGTTTTTACTGTCAGATTTTAAAATTGGCTTTAAATTGTTCTCATACCCCCAATCGGCTACAAACCTTTCAAGAGCTTTGATGTCCACCGGCTCATCAAATTTTGCCCTGTTGCAGGCTGTCTCACAAGGATGGTCACAAAATCTTCCGCACCCTGCGGAAAAAGGGTTTGTCTCTTTTAACACATAAAATGCATCCCCAACTCTTTCTTGAGATAATAAATACAAAAACCGAGGGATATCGTTTTTAGCCGGACAACCGGAGTTCCCCAAGTGATCTTTAGAATAACAAGGACTTTTTTTATTGATGTAAATTGGATATAACCTTTTCAAGACTCGCCTCCGTATAAGCTTGCTACCCCAATTATACACTTTCTTTATAATATTTCAAAATAAAAATTATTAACTTTTAGAAAAATATTTTTACCAAATGAATATGGAAGTTGACAAAAAAAGGGGGACAACACGCCCCCCTTAGGATTACATTATATTTTTACAAATCTCTTACAACCAAAACCGATTTTTTTGACCTTCTTACAACCTTTTCAGTTGTGCTGCCAAAAAACACATCTTCAAAAAAGCTTTTTGTATGAGAAGCAATTACAATCAAATCAACATCAAGCTCTTTTTCTGTCCTCAATACTTCATAATACGGCTCACCAAACTTTACTACTGTTTCAACTTCAATATTTTTGTCACCAAGGACTTTTTCAATCTGTTTTTTAAAAAGTTCTTCCGTATCAGTTACAAGTCTTTTTTTAAGGTCTTTGGAAGCCCTGTCACCCAAATAACTATGAACAATACTGGACTCTTCAGGTATAGCATGCAACAAAATAATTTTTGATTTAAAAGTTTCAGCCAAATCGCCGGCTCTTTGTAGAGCTACATCCGCACTCTTTGAAAAATCAGTAGGTACTAAAATTTTTTTTAAATTATACATATATTCCTCCTGTCTATTTCATTTGTTTAACAGCCACATTCGCCGCAACTAAAATCGGGTCCCACACAGGTGCAAAAGGTGGGGCATAACTTAAATCAAGCTCTGACAGCTCAAAAACAGTAGCATTTTTATAAACAGCTGCAGATATTACATCTATCCTTTTTGCCACTACATCCTGTCCTACAATCTGCCCGCCAAGCACTATCCCGTTAGATTTATCATAATACAAACAAACAGTCATTTTTCCATTTCCGGGGTAGGCTCCCCTCGTATGTGAAGTTATAACGACTTTATCATAATCTATTTTTGCACCAAGTATCTGACTTTCAAACATGCCGGTAGTGGCAACAGTCAAATCAAATAACTTAAAAGCTGCAGTCTGTAATATCCCTTGAAACTTTGACATACTGACAATATTTGCAATATTATTACCTGCAATTCTCCCTTGCTTGTTGGCAGTAGTTCCAAGCGGCATATATGTAAATTCACCAGTCTGCCTGTTATAATGCTCGGCACAGTCACCGCCAGAAAAAATATTCTCGATATTTGTCTGCTGAAACAGGTTTACTTTTACTGCCCCTTTAATACCAAGCTCAACACCGGTGTTTGAAAGCATATCGGTATTTGGCCTAACCCCAAGAGCAGCAACAACCAAATCCTGTTCAAACTTACCTGCTGAAGAATCAATGCTTTTGCCATCACTGCCGTAAATATCAACACCAGTAATCAGCTCAACACCATTATTTTCTAAAGTATTCAAAACTATCTTTCTCAAATCACTGTCTAAAAATGGCAAGATATAGTCCATCTTCTCAAGAATTTTAACTTTTATCCCCAACTCACTCAAGGAATCGGCAAGCTCCAAATTTATATACCCTGCTCCGATAAGGGTAGCATTTTTAATCCCACCATAAACAAGCTTTTTAACCTTTCTTAAATCATCAAGAGTCTTAAAGTAATACACATTTTTAAAATTTTCTTCAGGTAACCTGACTGCACTGGCTCCGGTAGCATAAACAATATAGTCATAGTTATCCTTAATAGTTAGGTTGTTTGAGATATCCCTTATTTTTACACTGTTTTTTTTAACATCTATCTCCTCAACCTCATGATAAAGCTTATAATTAACCCCCCTTTTATGGATTATTTCTCCATAGCTCATCGCATAAAGGGACTCAACAGGCTTCTCCTTAAACAAAAGATTATAAGGCATACCACAAGCACCGTAGGAAACATCGCCACTTTTTTCATAAACGGTAACAATAGCTTCCGGCATCTGCCTTTTAATTTGGCTTGCTGCACTCAAACCTGCAGCCACTCCACCTACAACAACAACTTTCATAACTCACCTCTATCAAATTAAAACACTAATGAAGATTTAAGTCAATAAAACATTACATCAAAATAAAAAAAACAATTAATTATTAGCTTTTACAACAACAAGTTATTAGTTTTATATTCAAAAAGCTGACAGTAATCTTTTAACTATAACAACAAAACTTAATAATTAGTAAACTATATATAATTCATTACAACAAGCTTTAGTACATTAACTTCAGCATCCCAAATAAATATTCCTTTTTTGACAACTTTGCTTTATATTTAGTTAGTGTGTGCTAAAATTTAGAAAAGTTAGGAGGAGACTATGACCGGTGGTTTAATATTTTTAGGAATAATAGTTATTTTAGTATTTGCTTTTATTGCTTATTACAATAAATTTATAAAGCTAAAAAACCAAGCTGACGAATCATTTAGCGGAATCGATGTGCAACTAAAAAGGAGGCATGACCTGATTCCAAATATTGTAGAAACCGTAAAAGGTTATGTAAAACACGAAGCTTCCACACTTGAAAAAGTTGTCCAAGCCAGAAATATTGCGATGTCGGCCAATTCTGTCGAAGATAAAGCAAAAGCTGAAAATATGATTACCGGAGCTTTAAAAAGTTTGTTTGCATTATCTGAAAGTTACCCTGATTTGAAAGCTAATCAAAATTTCATTAGTCTGCAAAATACATTGTCTGAAATAGAAGATAATATTCAAAACGCAAGAAGATATTATAACGCAGTGGTAAGGGACTACAATATTCTTTGTGAATCTTTTCCATCTGTAATTATTGCTAATATTTTCAATTTCAAAAAGCGAGAATTTTTTGAAATCGAAGAAACGGAAAGAGAAAATGTTAAAGTCAACTTTAACTAAACCAATATTTGCTTGCTTATTTCTTCTTGTATTTACCATTCCTGCATTTGCGGAATATTTTTATATTAAGAGCTACAATATTGATATAAATGTAACAAAAACCTCTGTTTTGGAAATCGAAGAAACCATAAATGTCCATTTTAATACTGCAAGACACGGAATTTTTAGGACAATCCCTTATAAATACCTTGTAAACATTGATTCTGATGATGAAAAAGCTTACAGACCATTTATGGATGGAAAGTACTATAAAATAGATATTTTCGATGTAAAAGTAGATGGTTTTAAATATGTTACATACAAAAAAGGGGATAAATTTTATATAAAAATAGGTGATAAAAACTCTTATGTCTCAGGCGATGTAACTTACAAAATAACTTACAAAATCTTTGGTGCCATAAACTTTTTTAAAGAACATTCAGAATTTTACTACAACATAATAGGCACTCAGTGGCCTGTTAAAATTGAAGAAGCTACTTTTAATATCTACCTTCCAGAAAACTATTTGCCGTCTGATAACGATATAATTTTAGTAGGTGGTAAATTTGGAGAGAGGGGAAAAATAGCAAGCTATAATGTTGCAGAAGGTGTTATAACCGGTTTTACAAACAGAGTATTGAATCCTTTTGAAGGGCTGACACTTATATTAAAATTTCCTGAAAACTTTCTATTAAACGGAACAACTTTTCTCAGGTTTAAACTTTTAATCATAAATAATATCATTTATTTGACTCCAATCATAATATTTATCGTTATGTATCTACTGTGGTTCTTCATTGGAAGAGATAAAAAGATTATTGATTATGTCCAATTTGAGCCGCCAAAAGATATGACACCTGCCGAGGCCGGAGTTATAATAGATGATAAAACTGATAATAAAGATTTAATTTCACTTATTTTCTATTGGGCAGTAAATGGAATCATACAAATTGAAGAGGATGAGCAAGACGGTATATTTACATCCAAAGATGACTACATACTCACAAAACTCAAAGACTTACCTGAAAATGCCAAGCAATATGAAAAAACTATATTTAACGGTCTTTTCCCCGGCAGCACTCGGGCTGTAAGAATTTCCACGTTGAAAAACACTTTTTATACATATATGCAGGATGCAAGAAAAGAGCTGGATGAAGAAATTGCAAGAAACAATTACTATGTCAGCCGCACAAGAATATTAAGCAGCGTTTTTAAGATATTAAGTATATTTGTCTTGTTGACCGGCATATTTTACTCTTTTTCAGCTGGAAGAATTGACTATATTCTAATTTTTATAATAAACGCCCTGATTATTTTTATTTTCGGATACCTTATGCCTAAAAAAACTGACAAAGGTGTTGATAAATTTCAAAAAATTAAAGGTTTTAAAGATTTTATCCATAAAGTTGAAACTCCCAAACTTAAAATTTTACTTCAAAAGGACCCCAACTACTTTGATAAAACAATCCCATTTGCAGTTGCACTTAATGAAGAAAAAGTATGGGCGGAAAAATTTCAATCGCTCATCACTGAGCCACCAAATTGGTATGTTTCAAGGCGCCCAGGGCATTTTAATACAATATATTTTGCCAACTCTATTTCCAGTGCAACTAAAAATATGAATCAAGTTTTCAACTCCACTCCACCCTCATCAGGCAGCGGCGGCAGCGGATTCTCAGGTGGCGGAGGATTTTCAGGTGGTGGTTTCGGCGGAGGGGGAGGCGGAAGCTGGTAAAATTAGGATTATTTACCACTTCTATAATAGGTGAATTACTTCTCGAACATCTGATGGAAAATAATATTTTTCCCAGTGTAATTACTTATAAAAAAGATTTTTTACGGACTACATTAAGCAGAGATTTTGAAAAATTTGAGAGTTTTTTTAATATTACTTATTTAGGAAGTAATAACTACTCTGACAATAAAGAGAAGCTGGATAGACTACACATAGAAGTTGCACTTTGTGTTGATTGGACTAAGGATTTTTTTCAAGGTCAAAAAACACCATTTAAAGTCTTATTTACTCACCCGTCGCTTTTACCCTTTTACAGGGGTTATGGGGCAATTACAGAGCAATTTTTACAAGGAGTGGTTGTCAGCGGACTGAGTGTAATTCAAAACTCAGAAAGAGTAGACAGTGGCGATATAATTTACCAAAAGGAAATTCAAATTGATTTTAATGACTACCCTTTGGACTTTATTTCTAATTATATTAAAGAAATTGTTAGTTTTACCGAGATGTTAACCGAAAACAATATTGACTTCGATGCCAAAAAACAAAATGAAAATCTCGGTTTCTATCTCGTGAGAAAAAGAAATAAAAATGCCATTATAGATTTTGGAAGGGATGCGTTCTCTATTTATAATCATATCAGAGGTTACAGCTACCCCTTTTTTGGTGCTCACTTCTACTACAAAAATCAGAAAATTAAAGTTTTTAAATCGGAAATAAGGGCGTGGCAAGGAAATTATGGAAAACCCGGACAAATATTAAATAAAGAAGATGACTATATTGAAGTCGCTTGCGGGACAGGGTCAATTAGGCTTTATAGCATCTTGTCTGAAACTGATGAAAGTTTAAATATCAACAACCTGTTTTTAGTAAACGATATATTAAACCATTGAAAAGTAATGGGAGCCTAAAGCCCCCATTATTTGGAACAATCTTTCCCTGACAATTTACTATAAAATCTGCAATGCATAATTCTTATTTCATCTTCATATTTATAACCGGTCAGCATTGACTTTAAAGAACCTTTAATGGCAAAAAGAGACATATACAAATGCACCAAAAACATTATGAGCATTGCCATTCCGAGAAAATTGTGAATAATAGCATATATTCTCAAATTGTCGGTTGATGCCGCAAAGCTATACATATAATAACCTGTGTATGCCATAACAAATCCGCCTAAGGTTCCAAGCCAAAACCAGCTTTTTTGCCCCGGATTGAATTTTCCCACAGGCATTATATTTTCTGTCTTTTTACTAAGATACCCTCCAAACTTAAAGAACCAAGTAATATCACCAGGGGCTATTATCATCTCTCTTAACCACATCAACAACATTACCAACCCAAGGGGCACAAAAATGACCGCTGAAGGAAAATGTATAAATCTAAATGTGCGTACCAAGCTACCACCGCCAAAATATTTTCCAAAAATCATTATAAGTCCTGACACAGTCAATGTAAGAAAAGAAATAGCGGTCAACCAATGGACAGCTCTATTAAATACAGTAAAAACCAAATATTTATTACCTTCATGTGGGAATTTTTTAGGACCTATCACTAAGTAGTGCAACACAAATATCCCTGGTATGGCTATTAAAATCCAAAAGTAAATTTTTCTTACATATTCCTTTTGCAAGATAGTAAAAGGTTCACCATATTTTTGCCATTCGCCGGTAAAATGTTCGGTTATAATTTTATAATTTTCAATACTATTATTATACTTACTATTTGAAAAAATAGGCTGTACTGTATCGTTTTCCGCCGAATACACGGCTGCCATGAGAAGCAAAAACATTATCAAAGTCACAAAAAGTATTCTTCTCATATCACACCTTAAGAGATAAGGGGCAAACAGATGCCCCTATTTTTTATTATACGCCTTATCCCAACCCCAAGCATTTGCTCCTGAACCACGCTTAAATCCTCTTTCACGATAAATATTAGCGATTTTATCTGCATCACCTGCCAAAAGTGCCTTGGTAGCACACATAGAAGCACATAAAGGTGCTTTCCCCTCTGCTATTCTATTTTGACCATACAGCCTTTTCTCTTTATCACTAAAGTTTTCAGCAGGACCTCCTGCACAGAAAGTACACTTGTCCATAACCCCTCTTGCCCCAAAAGAATTCCCTTTAGGAAACTGAGGTGCACCAAAAGGGCAAGCAAAAAAGCAATAACCACAACCTATGCACACATCTTTATTTACAAGAACAATCCCGTCTTCCCTTTGGTAAAGAGCATCCACAGGACAAACAGCTATACACGGAGCATCCGAACAATGCATACAAGCAACAGAGATGCTCTTCTCCCCTGGCTTACCTTCATTTATTGTTATTACGCGCCTTCTATTAACCCCCACCGGGATTTGATGCCCCTCTTTACAAGCGACAACGCACCCACCACAATCGATACATCTATCAACATCGCATAAAAATCTCATTCTTCCCATACATTTCCCCCATTAAGCTTTTTTTATACGGCACAAGCCTGTTTTTGTCTCTTGCATCTGAGTAACAATATCATAACCGTAGTTTGTTACTACATTTGCTGCTTCTCCAAGAGCATAAGGGGTTGTCCCTTCGGGATATTTGTTTGCCCAAGAGTCACCCATAAAAAACCCGCCAAAATGGAATGGAAGAAAAATTGTTGTCTCATCAACTCTATCAGAAATTTTAACCTTAACTTTTATCTTTCCTCCACCAGGAGACTCAACCCAAATATCATCGCCATTTCTAAGCCCATAATTATTTGCTGTTTTTATATTTACTTCCGCAAACATCTCCGGTTGGAGCTCGGCTAAATACTTGTTACTCCTTGTTTCAGCACCACCACCCATATATTCGACCAATCTTCCGGTAGTCAAAATCAGCGGGAAGTTTTTTACCCAATCTTCTTTTTGCTCGCTTTTATATTTGGTGTAGACCCTGTAATGGTCAGGCTTGTCCTCATAAGTAGGATATTTTCTTACCATCTCAGAATCTGGAGAATGCAAAGGCTCTCTATGCACAGGTATAGGATCAGGGAAGTTCCAAACAAAACATCTTGCTTTTGCATTTCCAAAAGGTGCCATCCCTCTCTTTATCGCTTCCTGAATGGTTTTTTGTGACAAATCTGTTTTCCAGTTTGTTCCTGGGATTACATCTTTAAATTCCGGGTACCCTGTCTTAACTTCACTACCCGGGTTAGCAACTCCATCTGCAAGTATATTCTCCTCTTTTTCCTTACCAGGATATTTATAAGTTGTACCATATCTTGCTCTAAATGGAAGTCCTCCTTTGGCTACAGGCTTAGAGATATCATATAAAATCGGTGTGCCAGGATGATCTGTAGTCCAACATGGCCAAGGTAGTCCATAATATTCTCCATCACAAGGTCCACCTTTAGCCTGCAAATCATCAACGTCAAAAGTATGCCAATAGTCAGTATGTTTTTTGATTCTTTCCGGAGTCTGACCATTGTAACCTATCGTCAAAGCGCCTTTATTAATTTCTCTGGTCACATCCTCTGGGATAAGTTTTATATTTTTATAAAACTTATCCCCAAAGCCAAACTTATCTACAAAAAGTTTCATAATCTCATAATCATCTTTGGTTTCATAAATTGGATCAACTACCTTATATCTCCACTGAATACCTCTTTGAGTATTTGTTACACTTCCGGAAGTTTCATATTGGCTCGATGAAGGTAAAATATAAACATTATCCTTGTCACAAGCAGCAGCAGTCATTGTCGGAAATGGGTCAATTAAAACTACAAGATCTATCTTATCCAAAGCCTTTTTTAATTTATGGTATTGAGACTGTGAATTTGAAGAGCATCCCCAGAAAACAACCGCTTTTAAAGGGGTATATTGAGTTATTGCATCTTCCTGAATAACACCTTCATACCAACGGCTAAGAGTAAAGCCCGGTTTTGACATATATTTATCATCTTTAAATCTTGACTTTATCCAATCAAAGTCAACATTCCAAACCCTGCACCAATGTTTCCATGCTCCTTCGGCAAGTCCGTAATAGGCTGGCAATGAGTGAGAAAGGACACACATATCTGTAGCGCCTTGAACATTGTCATGCCCTCTGAGAATATTAGTGCCTCCACCTGACTTACCCATATTACCCAATACAAGTTGAAGAATACAGTATGCTCTCGTATTGCTGCTACCAATTGAATGTTGTGTGCCACCCATACACCATATGACCGTGGCAGGTCTGTTAGTTGCAAGAATCTTTGCAATCCTTTCAATTTCTGAAGCAGGTACTCCGGTTACTCTTTCCACCTCTTCGGGAGTATAATCTTTTACTACCTCTTTAAGTTGCTCATATCCTGTTACTCTTGTTCTTATAAATTCTTTATCTTCCCAACCGTTTTTAATAATAACATTTATAAGCCCCATTACAAATGCCGTATCGGTGCCTGAACGGATTCTTACATAATCAGTTGCTTTAGCTGCTGTTTTTGTAAATCTTGGATCTACAACTATTACAGGAGCATTGTTAACTTCTTTCGCATGTAATACATGCTGCATAGCAATAGGGTGAGCTTCAGCAGCATTTGAACCTATAAAAAAGAAACATTTAGAATGCCTCATATCATTAATACTGTTTGTCATTGCACCGTAGCCCCATGTATTTGCAACACCGGCAACAGTTGTAGAGTGACAAATTCTCGCCTGATGGTCTATATTGTTCGTACCCCAAAAAGCGGCAAGCTTTCTTTGCAAATAAGCCATCTCATTGGAAACTTTAGCACTCCCTATCCACATTACCGCATCAGGACCATCCTTTTCTCTTATATCAAGGAGCTTTTTGCTTACTTCATCTATTGCCTGCTCCCATGAAATTTTTTGCCATTTCCCGTTTACCTTCTTTAAAGGGTATTTTAACCTTTTTTCACTTGTTACCATATCGATAGCACCAGCACCCTTACAGCAATGCCCACCTCTTGAAACAGGGTGGTCAAAAGCAACTTCCTGCCTTACCCACACCCCATTTTGAACTTCTGCATAAACACCACATCCAACGGCACAATGTGTACACACCGTTTTTACTATCTTTGAATTTGCATAAGGGGAATTAGCGGCATTTACTTTTTTTACAAATGTAGGAGTTAATCCCAACCCGGTAATAGCAGAGGTCGCAGCAAAAATTTTCAAAAAACCCCTTCTGCCCATTTGAGGGTTAATGCTTGTAACCGCATTTTTATTGCCCTGACTCGATTTTATAAGTTTAGTTTTTCCCATAACTCACCCCTACTTTAAAGTTTCGTAGTATTTCTTAAAATGTTCGGTCTCTCTGTAGAGTATTTCATTGTCAACATTTTCAGGAGCTTTAGCGTAAGATTTTTTGGATGTCACTGCTATAGCCGTTGTACTTGCGGCGAGCATTCCCAATTTCAAGAATTCTCTTCTTGATTTAAATTTTTTCATAAAAACCCCCTAAGTTGTGATAGACTCATTAAGATAACTTCTTTCTAAATCGAGAAAATAATCTATTAACAAACCCATACATGCATAAAACACTGCACCTTCGTTAGTTTTAATCTTCTCAGAAAATAATGAAAAAAAGGGCTCCACGAACCTATTAAAAAAATCGACCTGCTCATCAAAAATGTAAACACCGTTTTTATTTATGAGATAAATCATCAAGTCAGAAACAAAGGATATCGAATCTTCAGGTTCATAATAGTTCAGGTCTCTTGCCAAATTTAACTCTTTTAAAAAATCTCTTATTTCAACCAAAGTCTTGCCAAAATTTTTATTTTCAAAATAATACGATGCATTTTTATTAATAAGGTTATTACTAAAAGGGTCTACAAACAAATTATTGTATTCGGTTTGAATATCTTCAACTGAAAGCTCGTTAAAAACGGATTTAAAAGAATCTACTATCAAGTTCGCCTTGGAGTCACTATCATCGAAACTTTCTTTCACATTTGTAATAAACTGTTTAATAGTGTCGATAAATTCATAAGTAGGCTCACAAAAAAAGGCTTCTTTGATAATTTCATAAACAAATATTCTGGCTGAATTAATTTCATTATTTTCCATTTTTACCTGCCATCACAATTAACGGCTTATAACATTTTTAATTTTCAAAAAGCCGCTTAACTCTACACTCCTCACAATAATGCAAAAATTTTCCCTTGGACTCTAAAAGTCCGACCCCCGAAAGCTTTAACTTAACCGCTTCGAACGATTTTTTACTTCCAAAAGCCTTATTACATCCCGGACAAACAATCGGCTCATCTCTGCAGAGTTCATTTACCTCAAAAAACTTTTCACTCAACAACAATCCATCTTTAACTGATATTGCATCTTCAGGACACACATATTCGCAAATTTTACACTGGATACAAATTGACGGATTATGGTTAAGTGAATAGTTAAATTCATTTGACAGTAACACACCTATCTTACAATGGTTAACACAAGCTAAACATAAAGAGCATTTCCCCTCATCAACAATAACTTCACCAAAAATATTAAGATAATTTTCCTCTATTAAAACATCATTGAAACTGGAGCTCTCAAACAAAAACTTTAAGATTGACGCCAATTTTTTCCTTCTACTCGCAAAACTATAATTTGTATAAACAACTGGCAAAGGGTTAGTTGAAATAGTGTCAAAATCATATTTTGTTTTTATGAAATTTTTATATTTAAACAGATACTCCAATAACCTATTTGCAAACAGCACTTGATTGCTTTCAGATAGCTTATCATTTAAAACTACAATATTCGAAGCTCCTATGGCAAACACAAACAGATAATGCATCAAATTAAAAAACTTTGGGTCTGAATTCAAAAATATAATATTATCTAACTTGTTGCTGTTATTCCATTTGAATTTTCTTAATTGTTCTTCATCCCCTGCAATTAAAATTTTGTCTTTAATATTATTACCACTAAACGAAGAAATAAAGCTCTTATCATCGCTATTCACATACTGCATTGCCCCTGTGGGACAAACCGCAACACACTTACCGCAGGATTCACAGGCCAAATGATCAATAACGATAACGTTATCTTCTATCGTAAGAGCCTCATGATTACATTCCTCAATGCATCTTTTGCAACCGTAATCCAGCTTACCGTTATATTGACATAAATCTTGGGAATGTATTACATTTTCTTCAATCAAGAATTCTCCCGTCATTGAGAGTATTTTTTCTATATCAGAATATTCAAAAATTCCTGTTTGGTTTTTGTTTAAAAATTCTTCAATGTCAGTCATAATAAAAGATGTGTCAATATTATCACTAACTACCTTATCTATGTCTATGGCCTTTTCAGGGCAAACTTTTTCACATTCACCACATAGTGTGCATATATTGAAGTCTATTTCCAAATTAGTTGTGATGCATTTTTCCGGACAAATATTGTAACATTTTCCGCAATAAGTACATTTTTCGAAATCCACACTATCGTAAAAACTAAAACTGATATAAAAATTCGGAAATTTGCCATTTACTTTAAAATCTGTCACAGATAAAAAGTCAGGGGAAAATATCTTAGATACTGATAACGGTTTTAATGAGTAAACTCCTCCCAAAACATTCTTAATACGCTGCAATTTTTTATAATCGCAATAAATAAGACAAATAGCAGGCTTAATAACGGATGTATACGACTTGGAATAATTATATTTTAAAATACTGTTCATATATCACCTTATTAAAATTATATAACTCACATATAATTCTGTCAATGCAATAATTGTATGTATTTTTGTTCATACTCTATAAAACAATGTTATTTTTATACGTATTGACCTGATTTATAATTATGTTAGAATTATAAAAATACTGACGAGGTGAAATTATGGTCCCTATAATCTGCTTTGTGGGCGCTTCCGATTGCGGAAAAACAACATTGCTCGAAAAGGTTATTTCGGTTTTAAGAAACAGAGGATATAAGGTAGGAATTATAAAAAATGATACTCATGGCTTTGAAATTGACAAGGAAGGAAAAGATACTTACAGATTAAAACAAGCAGGTGCTAACTCTGTAATAATTTCAGGACCAGATAAATACGCAATTATTTCCGATGCGGATAAATTTTATAGTCTTGATGACTTTGCATTTTATATAGGGGATAAAACTGATATTATACTTACAGAAGGCTTTAAAAGCTCTAAAAAACCAAAAATAGAGCTATTTTTAGACGGTACTTCCACTGAAATTCTATGTAAAGATGACGAAACATTAGTTGCCGTAGCAACAAATAACAAAGAAAAAATAAAAATGCTTACAAAAAGGCCAATACTTGATATTAACAACCCGGAAGAGATTTCGAATTTTATAGAACAACATTACTTAAATAAGAAAAAAAGAAAGCTATTTTTAATGGTAAACGGCAAAAAAATTAAAATTAAAGACTTTGTCGAAGACATAGTTACATCCACAATTATCGGCATGGTATCAGAGTTAAAGGATTGTAGTGACCCAAAAGATATTAGGATAGTAATTAAAGATGAGTGATGCAATTAATATGGATTTATATAACGTTATTAATATAATAGAAAACTACAACATTAAATTGACATCGGAATTTTTGCCCATTGAAGATACAAGCGGACTTGTGTCAGCCTCCGAGATTAAAGCACCTTTTGACTTTCCTGAAAAAAAAAGGTCAAGAATGGACGGATTTGCCTTTGATATTAAAATAGCAGATTTTAAAAAAAAGCTTAAAGTAGTTGCCCACTTAAATGCTAATGAAACATATGACCATAAATTACAAGCGGATGAATGTATAAGATGTTCAACAGGAAGTAATCTTTCCAAAAATCAGAATGCAGTAGTCCCAATAGAATTTTGCAACGAATCAAACGGATATATTGAAATCGATGGGACTTTCAGAATGAAAAACAGATACATCGAAGAGGCAGGTAGCATTTTTAAAAAAAACCAAGTCATTATAAATAACGGCTCAATAATTGACCACAGAGATGTGGAAAAGCTGGCTTTATGCAGGATTAACTCAATAAATGTATATAAAAAGCCAAGTATCGGAATCATATCGACGGGAAGTGAAATTACTGAACAATACATTATAAAAGACTCAATAATTAACAGCAATTACCATATGCTTGCATCCTTTTTAAGCTCAAAAAAAATTCCATTTACTTATTTAGGGATAGTGAAGGATAACTATAATGAAATATTAAATAAGATAAATGAAGCAACCGAGCACTATGATATAGTAGTCACCTTTGGAGGCACTGCATTTGGTCAAAAAGACTTAATAAAAAAAATAATAATGGAGTCTAAAGGTGAAATTATGGCCGAAAACTTAAATGCAAGCCCTGGTAGGACATTTAAGTTTGCCGAGATTAACAAAAAGCCTGTATTTATACTGCCGGGTAACCCAGCTTCCGCCAGTATTTGCATTGAATTATTTTTAAATCTTTTTATAAACAAAAACTACTACAATGTAAAAACTACTCTTATAAATGGAACAGCTAATTTTTCTTTAAACAAAAAACAAGGTTTTCATAAACTTATACCAGGGTTTATAAGTTTTGATAAAGATGGAATAATTTTTTATGACAGAATAAACACGCAAAATTATCATAGACATTTCAATGGGATTGCCATAATTGATGCAGAAATACAATCAGTAAAAGTAGGAGATTCTGTCGATTTATA
>NZ_JAJAFU010000027.1 GCF_020480685.1 Deferrivibrio essentukiensis | reverse complement strand
ATTTTGAGTGGGAAAAGTTGGAACGTGAACCGTGAACCGGGGAACGAGTATCGTGAAACGTTAAAAAGTGTGAAAGTTGTAGCTTTGAAACATTTCAATTAAAATCATTGAAAACCTTTCTATAAAAGGTATTGATTTAAATCTTTATGGATATATAATTGTATATATAACATGCTTGGAGGATTTATGGGCGTTGCAAAGAAACTTATATCAATGGATGAATCTATTGCAAGAGAATTAGAAATAATCTCAAAAGCCTTGAATAAGAGTCAGAAAGAGATCGTCGAGTCTGCCCTTGATTTTTATTTTGATTATACTGATGGTATAATAGCTGATAAAATTACTCAAGACATTATAGACGGAACAATAAAAGTATATGATAATAAAGAAGTTTATGATGAGTTAGGAATAGATGTCGAAGAAATTGAAGGTTAAATATTCTGAGATTGCAGTAAAAGATTTAAAAAGTTTTGATATAGCCGAAAGACAACTAATCGTTAATAAAATACATTATTTGGCAGATAACTTCGAAGAGCTCAAAAAAACAAAGAAAATTACAGAACTTAAAGGTACAAAATTTAGTGGCCAATATCGTTTTGTAATAGCAAGAAAGATAAGAGCTATTTTTAGGATAGAAAAAGAGGAATTAATTTTATTAATTTTACGTGTTGGTAAAAGAAAAAATGTATATTAAATTCTTAAAATGTTGAAATGTTAGTACGTTAGAACGTGAACCGGGAGTCGGGGAACGTAAACAGGAAAACGTTGGAACGTCTTAACTAACAATCAATTAAAGATGAGTTAAGAACAAACTCGATTTTACTATTAATATTTTATGATTAAAAGAAATATTGAACCAGCATTGAAAAATTTGTCAAAACAGTATCCTGTAGTTACAATTACAGGTCCCAGACAGAGTGGGAAAACTACATTATGCAAAAACTCATTTCCAGATTATAAATATGTGAACTTAGAGGCACTTGATACAAGAAATTTTGCAATTAGTGATCCAAGAGGGTTTCTTGCACAATATAATAATCATGTAATTTTAGATGAAATTCAAAGAGCACCTGAATTGTTGTCTTATATTCAAGAGATTGTAGATGATAAAAATGACCCTGGCCAGTTTATTATTACAGGCAGTCAGCAATTTGAAGTAATGAGCAATATTACCCAAACACTTGCAGGCAGAACTGCAATTTTAAGGCTTTTACCCTTTTCAATTTCAGAGATTAAAGGATATTATGATGTGTCTTCGATTGATAAACTTATCCTATCAGGTTTTTACCCAAGGATCTATGATAGAGCTTTAAATCCTACTCAGGCTTTGGGAGATTATCTCGTTACCTATATTGAAAGGGACTTAAGGCAAATTATAAATATAAAAGATTTATCTCTTTTTGAAAAATTTTTGAGATTATGTGCAGGAAGAATTGGTCAGATTTTAAATTTAAATAGTTTGGCAAGCGATGTGGGTGTATCGCATACCACTATAAGATCTTGGATAACTTTACTTGAAGCAAGTTACGTAGTTTTTCTTTTGCCTCCATGGTTTGGCAATGTTTCAAAAAGGCTTATTAAATCACCTAAACTGTATTTTTACGATGTAGGACTTGCGAGTTATCTTCTTGGACTTGAAAATGAAAATCAGGTTTCAAGAGATCCTTTAAAGGGCAATTTATTTAAAAACCTGGTACTAATGGAGATTTTAAAGTATAAATTTAATAAAGGGAAAAGAAGCAATTTATATATTTATCGCGATAGTAAGGGCAATGAAATTGATATAATTTATGAAATGGGAAGGGATGTATACCCTATTGAAGTGAAAGCCGGAGCAACAGTGGCAAATGAATTTTTTAAGAATATAAGAAAATTTTTTAAAATTTATCCACATACTCCTTATGGTGGAGGACTTGTTTATGGCGGAAAAGAACCTCAAGTAAGGACAGATATAAAAGTATGCACAGTCTGGATGATTGAAGAAATGATAGAAAATATAAAATAGTGGGAACGGAAAACATGAACCTATTTTAACTTAGTATTTCCTTAACTCTTTGTCCACTTTATAGTAGCAAGTCCAAACTTAATATGAAAAAGATGGGGGGACGGCAGTTTAATAATTCTTGATCTTTTTAAATAACCAACTATTATAATAACGCACGTTATTATCACCGAGGTTGTTATATGAGGTTTTATGACAGGCAGGATGAACTTACCATATTAAAAAAAGCTAACTCTCAAAAGAACAAGCGTTCGTTAATGACATTAATAGTTGGAAGGCGCAGGGTTGGAAAAACGACTCTTGCTTTAAAGGTTGATAAAGAATCTTTGTATTTTTTTGTTTCAAGAAAGGATGAAAAACTCCTATGTGAAGAATTTGTGGAAGAGTTGAAAAGTAAGGGGTATGAAATTTATGGCAAGTTTGAAAAGTTTGAGGAACTTTTTGGTTTTATTCTTAGTTTGAGTGAAAAGAACCCATTAACCCTGATAATTGATGAATTTCAAGATTTTTATAAGGTAAACCCTTCGATTTTTTCTTCTATTCAAAAATTATGGGATTTAAATAAAGATAAATCTAATTTGCATTTAATAATTTGCGGTTCAGTTTATTCTTTGATGAAGAAAATTTTTGAGGAGGAAAAAGAACCCTTATTTGGTAGAGCTGATTACAAACTGCATTTGATGCCTTTTAAACCATATACTTTAAAAGAGATTTTGTTAGATAATAATGTTTATACCCCTCTCAATTTACTTGATTTTTATATAATAACAGGCGGGGTAGCAAAATACATTGAATTGTTGGTATTGCGCAATGCACTTACGTTAAAAGATATGGTAGATGAAATAGTTTCACCTTTTAGTTTATTTTTAGATGAAGGCAAAAATAGACTAATTGAAGAATTTGGCAAAGAATATCAAACATACTTTTCCATTTTATCTCTAATAGCATCTTCAAAAACATCAAAGAGTGAAATGGAAAGTATTTTAGAAAAAAATATTTCAGGTTATCTCGATAGACTTGAAAAAGATTATAATGTTGTCAGGTCGGTAAAACCTTTAAATGCAAAACGCAGTTCAAAATTGCAAAAATATGAAATTGTCGATAATTTCTTAAACTTTTGGTTTAGATTTATATATAAATATCGATCATATGTTGAATCAGAAAATTTTGACACTTTAAGAAAAATAATATTAAGAGATTTTAATACTTTTAGAGGCAAGTTTTTGGAAAAACTTTTTAAAGAACTGTTACAGTCGAAGTTTACTGTTATTGGTAATTACTGGGAGCGTGGAAATAAAAATGAAATTGATATTGTGGGAATAGATGACTTCAATAAAAAGTTGCTTATTGTAGAAGTAAAATTAAACCCGGAAAAGGCTGACTTAAATGATCTTATTTTAAAATCAAGGAAACTTTTATCACAGTACAAGGAGTATGAAGTAGAGTATAAAATCTTATCCGTTGATGAAATAGATAATATTTTAGGTAATAAATATGGAACGTTAAAAAGTTAGAACGTAAAAGCGTTGCAACGTTCTAACGTTGGTACTTTAAATTTTTATCGCGATAGTAAGGGCAATGAAATTGATATAATTTATGAAATGGGAAGGGATGTATACCCTATTGAAGTGAAAGCCGGAGCAACAGTGGCAAATGAATTTTTTAAAAATATAAGGAATTTTTTTAAAATTTATCCGCATACTCCTTATGGTGGAGCACTTATTTATGGCGGAAAAGAACCTCAATTAAGGACAGATATAAAAGTATTCACAGTCTGGATGATTGAAGAAATGATAGAAAATATAAAATAGTGGAAACGGAAAACGTGAACCGTGAATCGGGGAACGGGAATCGAAAACCGGGATCTGAAAATGCTACCACTTCCAACTTAAACTCTTCTTTTAACCATTTTTTACCCTGACTTTTTATTTTAACTTAGTATTTCCTTAACTCTTTGTCCACTTTATAGTAGCAAGTCCAAACTTAATATGCAAAAAATGGGATGACGGCAGCAAAGAATTTCTTGTTGAAAATTTTTAGTATATGTGATAGTCACTAAATTTCATTTGATGATTAGCTTGTATTTTTTAGCGTTATAAAAAAATATACACACAATAAAAGTTAAATATGACAGTAAATGTATTGAGGGTATTTTTGTATCCTTTTTTGGCCACTATCAATAGCATGGCATTGGCGGTAGCGTGTCTAAAAATCAGTGATAGGTAAGTGGTGAACTGTAAATTGTAAAAAAATGAAGGTGCAGATGTCCATAATATCTTTCTGAATTATAGATTTGGAGGCGATAATAAATGAAAAAGGTTGCTTTAATTACAGGGATTACCGGTCAGGATGGGGGACATGGTTAGCAGATAGATATAGAACATGGAGGTTTAAAATGAAAGGGATCATTTTAGCAGGTGGCAGTGGAACAAGGCTTTGGCCAATTACAATGGTCACAAGCAAACAGCTTTTGCCAGTCTACGATAAGCCTATGATATATTACCCGCTCTCTGTATTGATGCTTGCGGGTATAAAGGATATTTTAATCATTTCCACTCCTCATGATTTGCCAAATTTTGAAAAATTATTGGGTAGCGGAGAGCAATTTGGTATAAGCTTGTCATATGCTGTACAACCGTCCCCCGATGGCCTTGCTCAAGCATTTTTGATAGGTGAAGATTTTATTGGCAATGATAATTGTGCAATGATTTTAGGGGATAATATCTTTTACGGAAGTGGACTTACCAATCATTTAAAGGAAGCAGTGAAAAATGCTGATAAAGGTATTGCTACAATTTTTGGATATTATGTTAACGACCCGGAGAGATTTGGAGTAGTTGAGTTTGATGAGCATGGCAATGTTATTTCTGTTGAGGAAAAACCTAAACATCCCAAATCAAATTACTGTATTACCGGGCTATATTTTTACGATAACAGAGTTGTAAACTTTGCCAAACAGGTAAAGCCTTCAGCAAGAGGCGAGCTTGAGATAACCGATTTAAATAGACTATACCTTCAAGATGGTAGCTTACAGGTAAGACTTCTTGGCAGGGGATACGCCTGGCTTGACACCGGTACAGTCGATTCTTTAGTTGAAGCATCTGAGTTTGTAAAAGTACTGGAAAAAAGGCAGGGGATAAAGATTGCGGCTCTCGAAGAGGTAGCATATAAAAACGGCTGGATAGACAAAGCTACATTGATAACAGCGTCAGAAAGATATGGAAAATCACCCTATGGGGAATATCTAAAAAAAGTAGCTGAAGGTAAGATACATTATTAAATTCAGATTTTTGAAATAATTGAATCAAGTAGGAATATATGAATATAACAGATACTATTTTCAGAGGCGTAAAGATAATTGAAACCAGTTATTTTGGTGACAATAGAGGCTGGTTTACCGAAAGTTACAACAAAGAACGCTTCAAAAATTTTGGTATTGATATTGAATTTGTTCAAGATAATCACTCATTTTCTGCACAAAAAGGAATTATTCGAGGAATCCACTTTCAAAACAACCCCAAATCTCAAAGCAAGCTTGTAAGATGCAAAAGAGTTTTATGAGTTTGCTTTGACTGTTTTTGATAAAGTGTGTGGGATTTTAAATATTGATAAAAGTGAGTTAAAATGATAGCTTTAAACGATAGATATGTGATAGGTGTTAAAAAACTAGCAAATGCGGTTTCACAAAGTGAAAAGTTTCCTCGAAAACTTGAAAATGAGCTTGACTGGAAGGCAGATGAGAATTTTGATACAGGGATCGTCAAAACGGTTGAGTGGTATTTAAATAAATATGGAGTTAATAATGGCTGATTATAAGCTAATTGATTTTCAAATAAAAGGGGACGAAAGAGGCTCGCTTATAGCTATTGAAGGTGGGTATGATATCCCATTTGATATCAAAAGAGTCTATTATATTTTTGATACAAAAAAGGGGGTTGAAAGAGGGTTTCATGCACATCTTAATTTGAAACAAGTGTGTATTGCTGTAAAGGGAAGTTGCACCTTTGTGCTTGATGATGGAAAAAGAAGAGAAGAAATCAGGCTGGATAGACCTAATAAAGGACTCTTTATAGAAGGTCTTATTTGGCGCGAGATGAAAGATTTTAGTCCTGATTGTGTTTTAGTAGTTTTGGCAAGTGAGCATTATGATGAAAATGACTATATAAGAGATTATAATAAGTTTTTAAAGGAAGTTAAAAATGATTCATAAATTAGCAGATGTACAATCAAAAAATATTGGACCAAATACAAATATTTGGCAATTTTGCGTTGTATTGCCAAATGCAAAGATAGGTAATAACTGTAATATAAACGCAGGTGTTTTTATAGAAAATGATGTAATTATAGGTAATAATGTAACGATAAAAAGTGGAGTGCAAATTTGGGACGGAATAACTTTAGAAGACAATGTGTTTATTGGTCCAAATGTAACTTTTACAAATGATTTTTTGCCACGAAGTAAACAATATCCAAAAGAGTTTTTAAGAACTATAATCAAAAAAGGTGCATCCATTGGGGCTAATAGTACTATTATAGGCGGAATTACAATAGGAGAGTATGCCATGATAGGTGCTGGAAGTGTTGTAACAAAAGATGTAGGAGCTCAAGAGCTTTGGTATGGTAATCCAGCAACTCATCGAGGATATGTTTGTAAATGTGGTCGTAAATGTGATGAAACACTTATATGTTCTGCATGTAAACAATATGAAACAATGAAAAGTATTTAGATTGAATTTTAAGTATGTGTTTACAAAATACTTAAAAAGTAAGTAAGTGTTTAGATATGGGAGAAGACATGATACCTTTTTTAGACTTAAAAGCACTAAACGCTCAATACAGAGCAGAACTTATCGCAGCCTGCACACGAGTAATTGATAGCGGCTGGTATATTCAAGGTAATGAATGTAAAGCGTTTGAAAAGGAGTTTGCAGAATATTGTGGAACAAAATATGCTATTGGGGTTGCTAATGGTTTAGATGCACTTATTTTAATTCTTCGAGCTTATAAAGAACTAGGTATTATGAGTGATGGCGATGAAGTTATAGTGCCTTCAAATACCTATATAGCTACAATATTGGCAATTTCTTTAAATAATTTAGTACCTGTTTTGGTTGAGCCAGAGTTAGATACATATCTTATTGACCCGTCAAAAATAGAAGAAAAAATTACTTCACGAACAAAAGCTATAATGCCTGTGCATCTTTATGGTCAAACTTGTGAGATGGATAAGATAAATGAGATCGCAAAAAAATATAACCTAAAAGTCATAGAAGACTCCGCTCAATCGCACGGGGCATATTTTGGAGATAAAAGAAGTGGAAATTTAGGGGATGCAAGTGGATTTAGCTTTTACCCAGGGAAAAATCTAGGAGCTTTAGGTGATGGTGGAGCAGTAACAACTAATGATGATGAATTAGCACAAGCTATTCGAGCATTGGGTAATTACGGAAGCCATAAAAAGTATGAAAATCTTTATAAGGGGATAAACAGCAGACTTGATGAGATGCAAGCTGCACTTCTTAGAGTAAAGCTAAGATACTTAGATGAAGAAATACAAAAACGAAGAGAGATAGCAAGCTACTATCTTGAAAATATAAAAAATGAGAATATCATTTTACCGATTGTAAGAGCAAATAATAATCATGTATGGCACCTGTTTGTAATCAGAACTAAAAATAGAGATGCATTGCAAAAATATTTGCTTGAAAATGGCATCCAAACACTTATCCATTATCCAATACCTCCTCATAAACAAAAAGCTTATAGTGAATGGAATAGTCAAAGTTATCCTATAAGTGAGCAAATACACAAAGAAGTGTTGAGTTTGCCTATCAGTGGTGTGCAGAGTTTGGAAGATACTATGAAGATTGTTAAGATCATAAATGACTTTAATTAAAACATCAATTCTTTCAGCAATATCAACTGCCATAAAAGTAATAGCCGGATTCGTGAGTGTAAAGGTTGTAGCGGTTTACATTGGTCCATCGGGTCTTGCCCTTATGGGGCAGATGCAAAATTTTATTGCCATGATGAGTAGCATAGCAAGTGCAGGGGTAAATAGCGGCGTAGTGAAATATACTGCTGAGCATTATGAAGATGATGAGACAAAAAGAAAAATTTGGAGCAGTGCTCTAAAAATTTCACTCGTGCTAATAATGCCAATGGCGATAGCAATTATCTTTTTAGCAGATTTTATCTCATTAAAGCTTTTAAATACAACTGAGTATAGTTCAATTTTTATTATTTTTGCAGTTACTATTATTTTTTTTGTATTTAATGGGCTATTGACCTCTATACTAAATGGACAAAAAGAGATAAAAAAACTTACTATCTTAAATATTACGAGCTCGTTTTTTGGACTAGCTGTAACTATTTTACTTGTTAGCCGTTATAAACTTTATGGTGCTTTAATTGCTGGAATCATCTCCCAATCTATAGTGTTTTTTGTAACTTTAGCTTTTGTGCTAAAAAGTAACTGGTTTAAGCTCTCTATGTTTTTTGGAAGTATGGATAAAGAGTATAGAAACAAACTTCTCAAATATTCACTCATGTCGCTTGTGAGTGCTACTATGATACCATTATCTCATATGTATGTGAGAGATTATATAGGAACGCATATCGGTTGGGATGAAGCTGGATACTGGCAGGCTATTTGGCGGATAAGTGAGACTTATCTTATGCTCATTACTACAACTCTAAGCATATATTATCTTCCAAAACTCTCAAGCATTAAAGATAAAAGAGAATTAAAAAGAGAACTGCTTTATGGATATAAGATCGTTATGCCTATAGTTACAGTAATGGCTTTGGGGATATATCTTTTTAGAGACTTTATTATACAGATACTTTTTACAAAAGAATTTTTGTCTATGGCAGATCTGTTTTTGTACCAACTTATCGGCGATGTGATAAAAATAGCTGCTTGGCTACTAGGATATATCATGGTAGCAAAAGCGATGACAAAATTATTTATAGTTAGTGAGATATTTTTTGTATGGAGTTTTGTAGGGTTTGTAGTGCTGTTTGTAAATATGTATGGACTTGTAGGTGTTACGATGGCTTTTATGATAAACTATTTTATATATTTGATTTTTTTGTATTTTAGTTTGAGGGGGTATTTGAATGGAAAATGAAGCGAAAAAAGAGGAAAGTTTGCCGTTGGTGAGTGTTTGCATACCAGCTTATAATCACGAAAAATATATTGCAGAGTGTATTCAAAGTGTGATTGACCAAGACTATAAAAATATAGAACTTATAATTATTAATGATGGCTCAAAAGATAATACGCACGAAGTAATAATGAGCTTTGCTGAGAAATGTGAAAAAAGATTTGTTAGATTTGAGTATAGGAACAGAGAGAATAGGGGGCTTTCAGCTACTTTAAATGAAGCTGTTGATTGGTCAAAAGGCAAATATTTCACAGTAATAGCCTCAGATGATGTTTTGATAAAAAATAAAGTTTCTTTGCTTGTAGAAAAATTAGAAATATTAGATGAAAGTTATGCTGTAGCTTTTGGAAATGCCATTTTTATAGATAATAACAGCAATGAAGTTTATATAGACAAAAAAACAGGGACATACACCACAAAAGAGAATGGGTATAAAAATTTTTTAGATTATTACACTAATGAAAGAGATTTTGACTATAAGGACGAAAAAAAATTTGGCTCATACGAAACTTTAATAGCAGGGAATTACTTGCCTGCTATGTCGTATATTATTAAGCTTGATATAATAAGAAAAGTTGGAGCTTGGACAAATGGAAACACTATAGAGGACTGGGAAATGTGGCTCAAATTATCAAAACAATATAAATTTGCCTATGTTGATGAACCTGTTGCATTCTATAGATGGCATGATAGTAATTCATGCAAATTGATAGGCAAAAATATACACTATGATTCAATAATGCTTTTAAAAAATGATAAAGAATATGCAATTAAGAAGAATTTAAAAGATATATATTATGAAAATTTAGTTTCTAGGGTTATTGGTATTAGAATATACAGTAAGAGAGATTTTGTTGTTGAGCTACTAAAAAATATTAATGATATTAATTTTATGAAGCTATTCTTTAAAAAACTTATTAGAAAGATAATTAAATGACAACATTCGCAGTAACAGTGACATACGGAAATCGTTATCACCTTGTCAAGCAAGTTATAGATAGTGCTTTAGCTGAAGGTGTAGCAAAAGTCATAGTGGTAGATAATAATTCAGTACCCCAAAGTAGAGAGCAGTTAAAAGCTTATGAGCTAGAGTTGGGAAGGGATAAAATAAAAGTGCTTTATCTTGATGATAATTATGGCTCAGCTGGTGGATTTAAAAGAGGGCTTGAAGAGGCTTATAATGACCAACAATGCGAATTTATTTGGCTTTTGGATGATGATAATGTACCTTTTGAAAATGCTCTTTTAAAATTACAGCTTGCTTATGAATATCTTGGTGAAGATAAAAACAATGTTTTAATCTCATTTAGAGAGTCTATAATGGATAATATGTTGGCTTTATTTAAGGGTAAGCCAATTGGTTATAAAACAAACAGTTTTTTAAATTTCCATATCAAAAATTGGGTATTGGATAAAATAAATAATAGTAGTAATAAGAACAATAATAGTAATAATAGTAATTTTCCAATTTTAAAGAATCAAGTTGCTCCTTATGGTGGTTTATTTTTGGCTAAAGATGTGATAGCAAAAATAGGCTTTCCAAATGAAGCTTTTTTTGTTTACGCTGACGACCATGAATGGACACTTAGGATGACAAATTCTGGATTTAATCTTTATCTTTGTAGTGAAAGTAAGCTAAAAGATATTGATTGGACATGGACAACTACAAAAGCCAAAAATCCCCACTACGAACCAACAGCAAGTGAATTTAAAATATATTATGGAATGAGAAACCATGTATTTTTGGATAAGAATTTTATAGAAAATAAATATGTTTATTTTGTAAATATGTCGATTAATTTATTGTACAACTACTTGATCCATATTTTTTTGGTACCAAAAATAGCCACAAAACGATTCAAACTCATTCTAAGAGCTGTAAGGGATGGACTAAATGGCAAACTTGGAAGGACTTTTTAAATGTGCGGCATAGCAGGTTTTTGCGATTTTTCTAAAAAATCAGACAGACAAACTTTAACAAAAATGACAGATGTACTTCATCATAGAGGTCCGGATGATAGTGGATATAGTTTTTATGAAAATGAGTATGCAAATATCGGCTTAGGCCATAGGCGACTTTCTATTTTGGATTTATCATCTTATGGTCATCAGCCTATGAAATTCCAAAATTTAGAAATTGTTTATAATGGGGAAGTCTATAATTTTAAAGAAATCCGCAAAGATTTAGAAAAATATGGTTATCATTTTAAATCAAATTCTGATACAGAAGTAATTTTAAAAGCCTATCACAAATGGGGAATGAAAGCTATTGTTAAATTTATAGGCATGTTTGCGATAGTTATCTATGATAAAGAAAAACAAAAATTACTTTTTATTAGAGATAGAGCTGGAGTAAAACCACTTAATTATTATTTCAAAGATGGTCTTTTTCTTTTTTCTAGTGAGCTAAAAAGTTTTCATAAACATCCAAAGTTTGAAAAAGAGATAAGTAGAGATGCTTTGGCACTCTTTTTTCAATACAGCTATATTTTGGAACCACACTCTATATTTAAGCATACCTATAAACTTCCGGCAGGGCATTATGCAGAACTAAACATTCAAAATTCAGAATTCAAAATTTACAAATATTGGGATGTAATTGACAACTACAATAAACCGAAATTAGACATTGGTTTTGAAGAGGCAAAAAAAGAGACCGAAAAACTTTTAAAGTCCGCATGTGAATATCGAATGGTAGCCGATGTGCCTGTGGGGATATTTCTTAGTGGTGGATATGATAGCAGTGCAGTAACGGCGATACTTCAAAAAGATAGAACCGAAAAACTAAAAACCTTTAGCATAGGTTTTTATGAAGAAAAATACAATGAAGCTCACCATGCAAAAAAGGTGGCAGAGTATCTAGGAACCGATCATACAGAATACTACTGCACACAAAAAGATGCTCAAGAGCTTTTACCTCTAATGCCTGAAATATGGGATGAACCATTTGGTGATTCCTCAAATATCCCTACGACTCTTGTAAGTCGTTTGGCTCGAAAAGATGTTACTGTCAGTCTCAGTGCTGATGGAGGGGATGAGATATTTGGTGGATACGATAAATATATACAAACTCTTAAATACCAAAAAATGTTTTCAAAAGTACCATCTATTTTTGGGGATATTATGGAACTAGTTGATCCAAAATATCTTATAGGACTCAATAAAACTTATAACTTTGTAAATCGATACGAAAAGCTAAAGACTCTCATCAAAGCAAAAGACGAGATAGAGATGATGAGAGGAGTAAGTTATTATTTCAATCCATCAGAGGTAGATAAATTACTGGGTAAAAATGGTAAAGATATTAAAACATCATTTGATGATAAGATACGTTTAAACTCTCACAATGATGCTGTCGATAAAATGATGGCGATAGATTACAAAACATATCAGATAGATGATATTTTGACAAAAGTGGATCGTGCTACTATGAGTGTGAGCTTAGAAGGACGAGAGCCATTATTAGATCATAGAATCATAGAGTTTGTAAGTCAGCTGCCAAGTAGTTATAAGATAAAAGATGGAAACAAAAAATATATCTTAAAGTCAATTGTTCACGACTATATCCCAAAAGATTTGATGGATAGACCAAAAATGGGATTTGGGATACCACTCAATGAATGGTTTGGGGATGAACTCAAAAAATATGTTTTAGAGTATCTGGATAGCAAAAAAATTGCAAAAACCGGTGTGCTAAATGTAGAAGAAGTAGAAAAACTAAAAAAACAGTGGCTTGAAAATAGTAACTTTAGCGCAAATAAAATTTGGCTGATTTTGACATTTATGATGTGGCATGAGAGGTGGGTGGGGTGAAAAAGAAAGTTTTATTTCTGTTTGCACATCTACATAAGGGGGGTATGCAAAGAGCAGTTAGTAATATAACTCAAGCTTTAGGTGATGAGTATGAATTTCATGTGGCTTATTTTGGAACAGAAAACCCAGGCTATAAATATAATGCAATGATGCATGACTTCAAAATTCCTGGTAGTTTAAATGATAATTTTTTTTTAAAAATAAAAAAATATTTCAATAAACTTAGTGTGCTGAGAAATTTTGTTAATAAAAATAGAATTGATAAGGTAATAAGTTTTGGAGAATCTGCTAATCTATTAAATTTGCTATCAAAACATAATTCAAAAAAAATATTATCAGTAAGAGTTGCTATAAATGAAGGATTAGGGACAGGAATTTATGCAAATATATCAAAGATTTTAATAAACATATTTTACAAACAGGCAGATTTAATCATTCCAGTTTCAAAAAAATTAGCAGAAGATTGCAGGAAAATAGTAGGCAAGAAAGTTCCTATTTGTCATATACCTAATATGTATCCAATAGACGAAATACGACGAAAGTCAGAAGAAGAACTTCCAAAAGAATTCAAATATTTAGAAAATGAAAATTATATTATAAATGTGGGCAGCTTGTGCTATCAAAAGGGGCAAGATTTGCTAATTAAAGCTTACTCGAAACTAGATGATATTAAAGATAATTATAAGTTAGTATTAGTAGGTAGAGGACCCGATAAAGACAAGCTTGTAAACTTAACAAATGAGCTAGGTTTGAAAGATAGAGTCATATTTATTGATTTTCAAAATAATCCTTATCCATTTATAAAACATGCTGAAATTTTTGTATTATCATCTAGATATGAGGGGTTTCCGAATGTACTAATAGAGGCAATGATATGTGGAACTCCTGTAGTTTCCTTTGATTGTCCTACGGGACCTAATGAAATTATTGATAATGAAGTAGATGGTATTTTGGTTTCTAGTATAGATGAGACTAAATTATCTTATAGTATTCAAAATCTTGTTGTAATCAGAAAAATATCATAAAGCTTAAAAATAATCTTAATAATAAAGTAGACAAATATTCTTTTGATAATATAGTTAATAAATGGAGAAATGTTTTTGAGTATTAATTTATTGGGGCAAAGATTATTTTTATTGTTACTTCTCCTTTCTTTAGCACTTCCAACCATAATCACATCTATTAAAATGGCTTTACTGGGTGTATTAGCATTATTCGTTCTTATCACATCTTTAAAGCACAAAAAACTTGAGATAAATAAAGAACTATTTTTAATCACTCTTTTCTTTTCAACACTGGGTCTTGTTTATTCTACTTATGGAAGTGTTGCAGATAATCCAGGTGCAACAAAGACTATGACAGTAATGGTTATATATCCATTGCTTTTTTTATGTTTATCTATCTTTTTTAGTCAAATAAACGATTTTTTTAAAATCAAAAAGACTTTAATTATTGGGTCTTTTCTTGTGGTTTTAGTACAAATAAGTTTTTTGCTTTCTGCCTATGGGGTTTTCCCAGCTTTAATAGCTTCTTATTTCAGTACATTGCATTCAGGAATGGCAGTTTTAGATATCAGAGAAAATAGCTTTTTATTTACATTACCAAATGTAAGTAGTCTAATTTTTTTGATACCTTTTTTACTATCGTATGTACTCTTATCTGAAAAAAAGAATAAAAAAATGTTAATTCTTTTATTTATAATGTTTTGTCTTATACTTTTAACAGGAAGAAGAGCTTTTTTTGTGTCTTTTGCATTTTCACTACTTTTTTTACTATTTGCATCATTATATTTAAATAAAAACTTAAAGTTTGATATTTTAAAAAAGCTTAGCAAGACTGCATTTATCTTAGTTGGTTTTATTGTTGTGTTGATAGTTTCTTTGGAAGTAGACATAGAAGTGTATGTGAATGATTTTATGAGTATATTTGACTTTTCATCAAATGACTCTAATTTAAAAAGAGTATATCAGTTTAGAGCTTTGTACGAAGGAATTGCAAATGCACCTTTGTTTGGTAGCGGGGCAGGTGCTGCTGCTGAGTACACTAGGTCAAGTGAACAGCCGTGGGCTTACGAACTTTCATATATAGCTTTTATGTTTCACTACGGGATTTTAGGGTTTATGATTTACCTATTGGGGATTGTATACATATTTGTAAGCTTATTAAAAATATGTAAAGACAAACTAGTATCAAGAGATATTAAAGTATTTATTATCTCTTTTTTAGCTGGGTTAGTTGCTTTTTTAGTTGCAAACAGTACAAACCCTTATTTAGGTAAGTTTGATTATATGTGGTTTATCTTTATACCAATAATGATTATAAATGCATATAAAATAGAGAAGAGGAAACACTATGCAAAAAACATTTGATATAATAATAGTGAACTGGAATTCTGGTGAACAGCTAAAGGATTGTGTAGAGTCTGTAATGAAAAGTTCATTTGATAATTGTAATTTAAATCAAATCATTATTGTAGATAATGATTCAAAAGATAATTCTATAGAATTAGTACAAAAATTAGATTTTGACAAATTAAAGATTATAAAAAACACGGAAAATTTGGGTTTTGGAAAAGCTTGTAACATCGGTGCTAAAAACTCTCAAAGTGATTTTATACTTTTCTTAAATCCAGATGCTATGGTTTATGAAGATACATTTAAAAAACTGTTTAATTATATAGAGCAAAATGATACAAATAAAATAGCAGTATATGGAGTGCAGCTTATCGGTGATGATGGTAAGATTCAAAGAACTTGTGCAAGAATTCCGACTCTTAGTAATTTTATATATCGATCTTTAGGCTTAAATAAACTAAATCATAAATTGTTTCCATATACTATGCAACATTGGGATCATTTAGATACAAGAGAAGTTGATCATGTAATGGGGGCTTTTTTTATGATTAAAAGAGATGTTTTTGAAAAGTTGAATGGTTTTGATGAGCGATTTTTTGTCTATTATGAAGATTTAGAACTATCAAAAAGAATTAAAGATCTTGGTTATAAAACTATCTTTGTTTCTGAAGCACAAGCTTATCATAAAGGTGGTGGAACTTCTGAACAAGTTAAGGATCATAGACTTTTTTACAGTATCCGAAGTCGCCTTATTTATGGATTTAAACACTTTGGTTTGCTTAAAGGAATATTTTTAATGATATTTACTTTTACTGTTGAACCTATTACGAGAGTAATATTTTCTATTTTTAAAGGTCAAGGAGCTGAAATATTAGAAACTTTTAAAGGATTTGGAATGCTCTATAAGGATACATTTAACATCATAAAATTAGGGCTGAAAAAATGAAAATATTATTCTTAACAAAATACGAATATTTAGGGGCAAGCTCACGATATAGAACTTTGCAATATTTGCCATATTTAAAAGAGCAAAATATTGATTTCGATGTAAAACCCCTTTTTAGCGATGAATATCTAAGATACAAATATGCCAATGGTAAAGAAAACAAACTTATTACTATCAAGAGGATTTTAAAGAGAATATATGTGAGTTTATTTGAATCTCAAAAATATGATCTTTTAGTTATAGAGAAAGAATTGATTCCATATTTTCCTCCAATTCTAGAATATTGTCTTAAATTTAGAAAAATTCCTTATATATTAGATTATGATGATGCTGTTTGGCACAACTATGACAATCATAAAAAAGCTATTGTGAGATTTTTATTTAAAAACAAAATAGCTTCAGTTATTAAAAATGCTAAAGCAGTAATTGCTGGCAGTGAGTATATAAAAACATTTGCTCTACAATTTAATAATAATGTTTATAAAATTCCAACAAGTATAGATATGAGTAAATATCAATGCTCAACTGGGGAAAATGATACGGACAAATTTATTGTAGGTTGGATTGGGTCATCTTCTACAAGTAAATATATTTTATATATTTCAAAAGCTTTAAAAAGATTTACAGATAAGCATAATGCAATAGTGCATTTAGTAGGTTTTGATTTTAAATTGTCTTCAAAAATTGAATTTAAACACAAAATTATTCCTTGGAGTGAAAAGAATGAGGTTGAAGAAATATGCAAATTTGATGTAGGTATAATGCCTTTAGTTGACGAACCTTTTGAAAGAGGGAAATGTGGATTTAAGCTTATTCAGTATATGGGATGCAAAAAACCAGTAATAGCATCTCCAGTGGGAGAAAATAACATTATTGTTGAAGATAGTGTTAATGGTTTTTTAGTAAATAATGAGAATGAATTTTATGAAAAACTTAAGTTTTTTTATACTAATCGTGATATTGTTGAAGAGTTTGGCATAAACGGATTTAAAAAAGTAAATAATTTTTATTCATTGCAAGAATCACAAAAAAAATATTTAGAAGTTTTAAAGAAGGCATTAGAAAGTGAATAAAAAAATAGTAATTTCATCAAATACCTCTTGGAGTATTTATAATTTCCGGTTAAATTTAGCAAGAGAGTTGAAAAATCAAGGTTATGAAGTTTTTATAGTTGCACCTTATGACAAATATACAGAAAGATTAAAAGAAGAGTTTGAATATCACAATATTTGGATGAATAATAAAGGGACAAATCCAATAGAAGATATGAAGACCACAATGGAATTTTATAAACTCTATAAAAAGATACAACCTGATATTGTTTTAAATTATACAATTAAACCAAACATTTATGGAACAATAGCTTGTAGTTTATTGGGAATCAAGACCATTAACAATATTGCAGGCTTGGGAACACTGTTTATAAAAGAAAATTTTGTAACAAAAATAGCTAAATGGTTGTATAAATATTCTCAAAGAAAAGCAGATAAAATTTTTTTTCAAAATAGGGATGATAAAGAATTATTTATAAATGAGGGATTGGTTAAAAAAAATAAATGCGATGTGTTGCCTGGAAGTGGAGTTGATGCAAAGAAATTTGTTCCATTAGAAGATGAAAATAAAGATAATAAATTTAGATTTTTACTTATAGCCCGTATGTTATGGGATAAAGGTATAGGTGAGTATGTAGAAGCAGCTAAAATTATAAAAAGTAAATATAAAAATGTTGAGTTTCAACTTTTAGGTCCATTGGATGTAGTAAATCCTACTGCAATAACAAAAGAAAAAATGAATATCTGGGTAGATGAAGGGTTAGTTAAATACCTTGGCGTAACAGATGATGTAAGAGAGTTTATCAAAAAAGCAGACTGTATAGTATTGCCATCATATAGAGAAGGAACACCTCGAACACTATTAGAAAGTGCAAGTATGGCAAAACCGATAATTACTACTGATAGCGTAGGTTGCAGGGATGTTGTGGATGATGGAGTAAATGGCTTTTTATGTAAGCCTAAAAATGCGAATGATTTAGCAAATAAAATGGAAAAAATGTTAAAACTATCTTATGAAGAAAGAAAAACTATGGGAGAAGCCGGACGAATTAAAATGATTAACGAATTTGATGAAAAAATAGTAATAAATAAATATTTAGAAACAATAAAAACAATCCTTAAAAACTGATATATTAAACTCCCTTCTTCTTAATAACAGTCCAAGCCGTTTTCCAAACAATTTTTAGCTCAAGCCAGATATTCCAATATTTTATAAAATAAAGATCATACATAAGCTTTTGTTTTGTATCTTCTAAATTTTTACCATAAGGGTAATTAACTTGAGCCCAGCCGGTTATATGCTGTCTGAAGAAATAGGACCATAGTCTTAATTTATAAATCCATGTATAATAAAATATATGGAGGAAGAGATTATGAGTAAAAAGAAAGAAGAGAATTCAGCCCGGAATTTAAAGCAAAAGTGTGTATAGAAATATTGATTGAAGGAAGAAAAAAGTCTGAGTGAAATAGCTCAAATATATGATATACATCAGAATCTGTTAAGAACCTGGAAAAGAGAATTTTTAGAAAATTCAAGTGAAGTTTTTAAAGCAGATAAAAAAAGCAGAAAGAATGAAGAAGTCAATGTAGATGAGCTTTACAAAGAAATTGGAAAACTGAAAGTTGAAGTTGAATGGTTCAAAAAAAACTAACACCATAATAGATTTGTATTCAAGAAAGATATTGTCATGGGGGGATATCAAACACGCAGGATACAGGATTTTGTCTGGAAGTATTATGCAGGGCTTTAAATAAATATGGAAAACCGGAGATATTTAATACAGATCAGGGTGGTCAGTATACAAGCAAGGCATTTACAGCGGTGCTGGAAGCAAATGGAATAAAGATATCAATGGACGGAGTTGGAAGAGCTTTAGATAACATATATATAGAAAGATTCTGGAGAACAATAAAATACGAGGAGATCTTTCTGAAAGAGTATAGAAATCTTAAAGAGTTAAAAGTTGGAGTAAGTAAATATATGAATTTTTACAATAAGACAAGATTTCATCAGTCTTTAAATTATAAGACTTTTGATCAGATATATAAAGAATCAGAGAAAAACAGAAACAAAGTTATAATACCTCATTATAGTTGGATAATGTCATATTCCAGAAGGAAAGAATATGATTTTGAAAGATGTGTGGATATATTTAAAGAAGGAAGAATCGTGGATGATGAATTAAGAAGTGCATAAAATTGGTCTTGATTTTTCAGCCAGCATATACCACTGCAGATTCAATGCCTGCCTATAAGGCAGAAAAACTTATACATCCTGACAGAATAAAATTATGGAGTTAGTGTCAATAAATGTTTGTAATTTTCAAATAGAGTAAACCTCCCTTTTTCAAAGGCCATCAAGAGGATTTATGGAAGCGTTGTTTTGATAAAAAATAACAAAATTTAAGTTGTATTTTTATACAATTTTCAGTAAAATGACTCAGGTGTATTCCTAAAAGGATAGTGCTTCAAAGTTTGTGTAAGTTGTAAAAATTGGTATAATAAAACAACAAACTGAAGGAGTAATGAGATTATGAAAGACATGAAATTGAGTAAATCAGAAGTTCTTGAAGATGTGGATTTCAAAGAGTTAAGTAAGAATTGTAAGACTCAGGAAGATTTATCTTTATTAACAAAAAGTTTTATGAAAAATATGATAGAAAACATACTCAAATCAGAGTTGGAAGAAGAATTATCCGTAATTGAATGGTTCCAGGATAATTGGGATAAAATAGAGCAATTGGCAGACTTCCCTCCAGGTATGAGTAGTGCAGTAAGGTGAATCAAGTTGAGGGTTTGCTTAAATCATACCTATCTAATCCTCACCCATGTATAAAAAGTATTATCTATGCATTCCCTGAGAAACATTAAATATTCAAAGGTGCAGGATGGGAAAGCAAAAAGAGCAGCCATAGATAAACAAATTTTTTAAACTTTTTATTTATGGATTTTTTACGAAAAGATTAAGATTTTAACTATCTACAAATTTTTTTATATAGGGGGCAAAATGCAACAAACAATTATCGTCACAGGTGGAGCTGGTTTTATTGGCTCAGCAGTTATTCGATATTTAATTAAGAATACCAATTATAAAGTAGTAAATGTTGATAAACTCACCTATGCAGGCTGTCTTGAATCGTTAAAAGAAGTTGGTGGCACTCCAAACTATTTTTTTGAAAAAGTAGATATTTGCAATGCAAAAGATATTCGCCAGATTTTTAAAGAATATCATCCTCAAATTGTCATGCATCTTGCAGCCGAATCGCATGTGGATAGATCCATAGATGGACCTGGTGAATTTATAAAAACAAATATTTTAGGCACCTATACCCTTTTGGAAGAAGCAAGATTATACTGGAATCAGTTAACACCTGAGCAAAAAAGCAAATTTAGATTTCATCATGTTTCTACTGACGAAGTCTATGGCGAACTTCCTCACCCCGATGAAACGGCCGATGCCAATAAAATTTTATTTACAGAAAAAACACCGTATGCACCAAATTCACCATATTCTGCTTCCAAAGCAAGCGCTGATCACTTAGTAAGAGCCTGGCACAGAACCTATGGATTGCCCACAATAGTCACTAATTGTTCAAACAATTATGGTCCGTATCAATTCCCAGAGAAGCTCATTCCTTTAATGATATTAAATGCAATGGAAGGTAAGCCTTTGCCTGTATATGGGAAAGGCGATCAAATACGCGATTGGCTTTATGTGGAAGATCACGCGGAAGCACTGGTTCTTGTTGCAACAAAAGGGAAAATAGGTGAAACCTATAATATTGGTGGACACAATGAAAAGAAAAACATTGAAGTGGTGCATCTTGTATGCAATATTTTAGAAAAGTATTACCCCGTTAAGGATAATCCTTCAATTCAACATTTATCATCCAATATCCAACATTACACGGATCTTATAACGTATGTAAAAGATCGCCCTGGTCATGACAGACGCTATGCCATCGATGCAACAAAAATAAAAAACGAATTGGGCTGGCAACCAAAAGAAACATTTGACTCAGGAATACAAAAAACAGTAAAGTGGTATCTTGAAAATAAATGGTGGTGGGAACCATTACAGGAAAGATATAAGCGCGAAAGGTTGGGTGTGGTTGGTTAATTGGCATAATATAGGGAGAAAACAATGAAAGGGATCATTTTAGCAGGTGGCAGTGGAACAAGGCTTTGGCCAATTACAATGGTCACAAGCAAACAGCTTTTGCCAGTCTACGATAAGCCTATGATATACTACCCGCTCTCTGTATTGATGCTTGCGGGTATAAAGGATATTTTAATCATTTCCACTCCTCATGATTTGCCAAATTTTGAGAAATTATTGGGTAGCGGAGAGCAATTTGGTATAAGCTTGTCATATGCTGTACAACCGTCCCCCGATGGACTTGCTCAGGCTTTTTTGATAGGGGAAGAGTTTATTGGAGACGATAGTTGTGCGATGATTTTGGGTGATAATATATTTTATGGAAGTGGACTAACCAGCCATTTAAAAGGCGCAGTCAAAAATTCTGAAAATGGCAGGGCTACCATCTTTGGCTATTATGTGAATGACCCTGAAAGGTTTGGTATTGTTGAGTTTGATGCAAATGGTAAGGTGATATCTGTTGAAGAAAAACCCAAAAAACCAAAATCTAACTACTGTGTCACAGGGCTGTATTTTTATGATAACCGTGTAGTAGAGTTTGCAAAAAAAGTAAAACCGTCAGATAGAGGGGAGCTTGAAATTACAGATTTAAATAAGCTGTATCTTGAAGATGGGACATTAGATGTCAAATTGCTTGGAAGAGGTTACGCGTGGCTTGATACAGGTACCGTTGATTCATTGATAGATGCTGCTGAATTTGTAAAGGTACTTGAAAAGAGACAGGGGATAAAAATAGCAGCTATTGAAGAGATTGCTTATCACAATGGTTGGATAGATAAGAATACTTTGCTTGTCGCGGCTAAAAAGTATGGTAAATCACCATACGGTGAGCATTTGAGAAAAGTGGGGGAAGGCAAAATTATTTATTAGCTAAAGATGGTTACTTATTAATAGTTTGGAGTTTAAAATGAAGGTAGAGAGCACTGTTTTGAAAGGTGTATTAATAATAGAAACTGACTGTTTTGGAGATAATCGTGGCTGGTTTACCGAAAGCTATAATAAAGAGAGATTTGCAAAATATGGTTTGGATACAGATTTTGTGCAAGATAATCATTCTTATTCTACCCAAAAAGGTGTGTTGAGAGGTATTCATTTTCAAAATAATCCTAAAGCTCAATCAAAGCTTGTCAGGTGTACTAAGGGGAAGATTCTTGATGTAGTTGTGGACTTGAGGAAAGGGTCAGATACTTACAAAAAATGGATTGCTGTAGAACTGAGTGAGCAAAATAGAAAGCAGATTTTTATACCAAAAGGCTATGGACATGGCTTTGTAACTCTTACGGATAATGTTGAATTACAATATAAGGTAGATGAGTATTATTCTAAAGAGTGTGATAGAAGTATAAAATATAATGATCCCGAATTAGGGATTAATTGGGGTGTTGAAAATCCTATTTTATCGGAGAAGGATGGCAATGCACCATATCTTAAAGATAGCGATTGCAATTTTAGTATTAAAGTGCTTGTTACAGGCGTCAATGGGCAGCTTGGTTATGATGTGGTACTAAGATTAAAAGAATTGGGGATAGATGTAATTGGCGTAGATGTGAATGATTTTGATATTACTGATGAGATTCAAACTGTCCAAAATATTTTAACAATAAAACCTGATGTAGTGGTGCATTGTGCCGCTTATACTGCTGTGGATAAAGCTGAGGAAGAGAGATATAAATGCTATTCTGTAAATACTGTTGGTACTAGAAATATTGCATTGGCATGTAAAGAGATTGATGCAAAGATGGTCTATATCTCTACAGATTATGTTTTTGATGGCAAAGGGGTGGAGCCTTTTGATGAAAATCATGATACATGCCCGATTAATTATTATGGCTTTACCAAAGCAGAAGGGGAGAAGATTGTTGATGAGATACTTAATAAATATTTTATAGTAAGAACATCTTGGGTATTTGGGATTAACGGAAACAATTTTATAAAAACGATGTTAAAGCTATCAGAGACTAAAGATACATTAAAAGTAGTAAATGACCAATATGGCTCACCTACTTATACAAAAGATCTTGCGGAGCTAATTTGCGATATGATTCAGACTAATAAGTATGGTGTGTATCATGGAACAAATGAAGGTTATTGTAGTTGGTATGAGCTTGCAGTAGAGATATTCAAGATTTCAGGGAAAGATGTTAATGTAATTCCTGTACCTTCTGAAGAGTACCCCACTAAGGCGGTAAGACCAAAAAATTCTCGTCTATCAAAAGGGAATCTTGATGCTAATAATTTTAAAAGATTGCCTGACTGGAAAGATGCTGTTAAAAGGTATATAGATTCTTTAAGTGAAGTTTAAGCATAGTAATTTTTTATTATGAGAGGATCTCTTTTGTTACTTCAAACGCATAATTTAAAGCAAAAGTGATAATATGTTTATCTTAAAAAGGAGGTATTGTGAGCTACAATAATTACAATATATTAGTTACTGGTGGAGCAGGTTTTATTGGATCAAATTTTATTAGGTACCTTTTTGAAAAAGTAAACTTTGATGGAATAATTGTAAATTTTGATCTTCTGACATATGCCGGTAATTTAAAAAACCTTGAAGATATTTCCGAAAAATATAGCGGGAAAAATTATTTTTTCGAGCATGGAGATATCTGTGATAAAAAAAGAGTAGGAGAAATATTTGATAAGTATGATATAAATATGGTGGTACATTTTGCTGCCGAAAGCCATGTGGACCGTTCTATATTGGGACCTGAAGAGTTTGTAAGGACAAATGTTCAAGGTACATTTACTCTTTTAGAAGCTGCACGCACATACTGGCTAAATAACAATGGCAAATCAGACAAAGCTAAGCTAACATTCAACATTCATAATTCTTCATTAACAAAACGTTTTCATCATATTAGTACTGATGAAGTGTATGGTTCTCTTGGCGATATGGGCTATTTCTACGAAACGACGCCATATGACCCAAGGAGCCCTTATTCTGCTTCAAAAGCGGCATCGGATCATTTAGTAAGAGCTTATTACCATACTTATAATCTTCCGGTTACTATTTCCAACTGTTCAAATAATTATGGTCCTTACCATTTTCCTGAAAAATTGATTCCTCTTATGATATTGAATATGTTGGATGAAAAACCTTTGCCTGTATATGGTGATGGTAAAAACATTAGAGATTGGTTATATGTTGAAGACCATTGTAGTGCTGTGTGGAAGATTTTGACAGAAGGTGAGGTTGGAGAGACATATAATATAGGAGGGGAAAATGAGTGGGAGAATATCAAGCTTGTAAATCGGTTATGTGAGATTGTGGCAAACAAAATGGGTAAGGATAAAGATTATTATAAAAAGCTTATTACTTTTGTAAAAGACAGACCAGGACATGATAGAAGATATGCAATAAATTGTGATAAAATTAAGAATAAGTTAGGATGGAAACAAAGTGTAGATTTTGAAAAAGGGCTTGAAAAAACTGTGGATTGGTATCTAAACAATAAAGAATGGGTAGAGACCGTAAAGTCTGGCGAATATAAAAAATGGGTAGAGATGAATTATGATAAAAGATAAACGTTCAATGTTCCATGTTCAACGTTATATGATGAAAGTGTATGAGGATTGAAAGGTTTGAAGATATTGATGCATGGAAAGAAAGAAGGGAGCCTGTGAAAGTAATTGATAAATAATTGGAAAAGCAAATTAGGATGGACCCTGTAACGTTTTTTGGACCCTGTAACGTTTTTTGTGTAAATCCCAATTTTGTTATTTATGATATTAACCATTTGTAAACCTGCCAATCCTTTCCTGAAAGTAAATATATAGTTGCGGGTAAATTTTCGACCAATCTTTTATTCTGCCATTCCATTTTTTTGATATATCATTTATAGCTAAATATAGTAATTTAAACAATGATTCTTCTGTAGGAAATACACCCCTATTTTTACTGACCTTTTTCAATTTACTATTAAAACTTTCTATAGGATTAGTAGTATATATAAGAGTTCTAATTTCTGGTGGATATTTAAATAAAGTTGAAAGCTCTATCCAGTTGGTCAGCCATGATTTTATTATATTAGGATATTTCTTGCCCCATTTTTCATTTAATTTATCCAATTCAATTTTTCCACTTTCTTCTGTTGAAGATGTATAAATTTTCTTTAAATCCTTCGCTAATTCTTTTCTGTCTTTATAAGATACAAATTTTAGAGAGTTTCTTACCTGATGGACTATACATCTTTGGATTTCTGACTCTGGATATACGGCTTTAATAGCTTCATTTAAACCAGGTAAGCCATCTATACTAAATATAAGGACATCTTCAACACCTCTATTT
>NZ_JAJAFU010000026.1 GCF_020480685.1 Deferrivibrio essentukiensis | reverse complement strand
CGAAACACATAAAACATACATAAATTGTAGGTGGATAAATAAAGATAGGAAACTTTAATTTTTTTTCAATGTTTTTTAAAATTAGTTAGAAAAAATTGGCAATGTTCCTTTAGTAACTTATCTGATAAAAATAATGCCTCACAAAAGATGTGAGGCATTATTAAGATTATGCTCTATTTGCACTACCAAGTACATTAATGTTTTTATGCTTATACATCTCTACCAATGCATTTCTTGCCGGTTTTAAATATTTCCTTGGGTCAAACTCTTTCGGGTTATTCCACAAAAACTCTCTTACTTTTGCTGTAAAAGCCAATCTTCCGTCACTATCAATATTTATTTTGCAAACTGCACTTGTTGCTGCCTTTCTAAGCTGATCTTCAGGCACTCCCACAGCCCCTTCAAGGTTGCCACCATATTTATTTATCAGTTCTACATATTCGGGCATTACCGAAGAAGCTCCGTGAAGTACAATTGGAAACCCAGGTAATCTTCTTTCAACCTCTTCCAAAATATCAAACCTTAATGGTGGGACAGATTCACCTGGCTTTACTTTAAATTTATATGCCCCATGAGAAGTCCCAATTGATATTGCTAATGAATCAACTTTTGTTTTAGAAACAAACTCTTCAACCTGAGCAGGATCAGTATAGTGTGATTTTTCAGCAACTACATCATCTTCTATACCTGCAAGCACACCTAATTCACCTTCAACGGTAACATCAAATTGATGTGCATACTCTACAACTTTCTTAGTTAACTCAATATTTTCCTCAAAAGATAAATGTGAGCCGTCAATCATTACAGACGAAAATCCTGAATCAACGCATGATTTACAGATTTCAAAAGAATCACCATGGTCAAGATGAAGAGCAATAGGGATATTGTATCCAAGCTCTTCGGCCAACTTAGTCGCACCAAGTGCCATATATCTTAGCATGGTAGCATTAGCATACTCTCTTGCACCTTTTGAAACCTGTAAAATAACAGGTGACTTGGTTTCAACACATGCTTGAATAATTGCTTGAAGTTGTTCAAGATTATTGAAGTTGTATGCCGGAATAGCATACTTTCCTTCCATTGCTTTTTGAAACATCTCTCTGGTATTTACCAGCCCCAAATCCTTGTAACTAACATTCATCTTTTCCTCCAAAAAATTTATAGTAACTTTCAAATAGCTCACATGGTTTAAAAATACCTAACTCTGTTATTATCCCGGTCACCAGCACTGCCGGTGTAACATCAAATGCAGGATTAAAGCATTTTTGAGTATCTTCAACAATTTTTACCCCAACAATTTCCCTTATCTCTTTAGCGTCACGTTCCTCAATACGTATCATTTCACCTGTTTCAGTTGTAGGGTCAAATGTTGAAAAAGGTGCAGCTATATATAAAGGGATACCATGATAGTTTGCTAACACAGCTAAGCTATAAGTTCCGATTTTATTAGCAACATCACCATTTTTTGCTATTCTATCTGCACCTACTACAATAAAATCTATCATACCTTTACTCATTAGGTAGCCAGCCATATTATCGCAAATCAGGGTATTTTTTACCCCTAATTCATTAAGTTCAAATGCTGTAAGCCTTGCACCTTGAAGGTATGGCCTTGTTTCATCCACATAAACATGTATATCTTTTTTTTGTTCATGAGCTACTCTAATTACGCCTACTGCTGTCCCATAACCTGCAGTTGCAAGTGCACCAGCATTACAATGAGTAAGAATATTAAAACCACTCTCAATAAGCTTGGCGCCGTACTCCCCAATCTTTATATTAATGGATATGTCTTGAAAAAAGATCTCCTTCGCTTTTTCTTCCAAATTTTCCCCATTTTTTAATGCACCCTTCATCCTATCAACAGCCCATTTAAGATTTACCGCAGTAGGTCTTGTACTTATTAGCTTTTCAGCCACAAACTCCGGATTTAACCCTTCCTTAACACCTAAATAAAACCCAAAGGCTGCAGTAACACCTATTGCAGGAGCACCTCTGACAGTCATATTTCTAATTGCCTCACAAACTTCATCTAATCCCCTGCAAGTTACATACTCTTTTATAAGGGGAAGTTTCCTCTGATCAATAAGTTGTAAGGTCTCACCATCCCAAAGAATCGGATCTATCATATCTTAACCCACAAACATATTAATACTCATATTAATTTCAGGATATTTCATCTCAACCATATCCTTATTTTCAGAACTGCAGCCGGGTACTGTATAACCATAATACTTAAGATTAAATGATTCCAAAACTTTCTTTGACCAATCCATTATATTTTTTGAATGATCCCTATTCGGTGCACCTTGAACAACAACAAAAAATACTTTTGTATTTTCTTTAAACTTTGATACTTTTTTGGAATCTTTGAGGCAATACCATCTATCCAAAAACAATTTCAGCTGTCCTGTAATATAGCCATAATAGTTTGGCGTCACTATCACAAGAAAATCATATTCCAATATTTTTGGCAAGATATCTGTCAAATCATCTTCTACAACACAAAATGTATTGTTTTTTCTACAACTTAAACACCCCTGACACCCTTTAAAGTTTAATTCATTTATGTTTAGCTCCGTAACATCTTCATTTTTAAACTTTAGTTTCAATTTTTCTATCAAATAGCCGGAATTTCCCTTTTTCCTTGGACTGCCATTAATTAATAAAATCTTCATAAGCAACCATCCTAAAAATTTTGAATCATTTATACAATATTTGACTTTGTCAGTCCATATTTTTATGCTATTATAAATAGAAAAAGAGAGATTGTTATGGATATTACTAATTTTTTTGCAGTATCGCCAATGGACAGAATCGCAGGTGCTCAACAATATTTTGGAAAAGGTATAACTACTGGCAAAGTAATTGTGATATCACTATTTGCGGCAACAGTTATAGCTTTTATTGTTTTTCTTATAAAACAAGCAAAAAAGTAAAATTACCAAACAGTTTTTGTCTTTGCCCCATCTACCAAAAGGGTTACACCGCTAATATAGCTGGCAGCATCACTAAGTAAAAAAGCCCCAGCTTTACCTATTTCATCAATATTACCGTAACGCCCTAAAGGTATTTGAGAATACTCATACTTTTGCTGTTCTTCGACCGTTATCCCTTTCTTTTGGGCATTTAGATTATCCAAGCTTTTAACTCTGTCTGTATCTATTCTACCTGGTACTAAGTTATTGAACCTTATATTGTGTTTACCATATTCTATTGAAAGGCTCTTTATCAAACTTGTAACTCCTGATCTCATCACATTTGACAAAAGAAGTACATCGATCGGCTCCTTCACGGATGTTGAAGTGACAGCGACTACCGATCCTTTTTTACGTTCAACCATATAAGGTACAACTTCACGTATAAGTCTTACCGCACTCATCAGGGTAAGATTGAAAGCCGAGTACCAATCTTCATCATCAAAGTCCAAAAAATATCCGGCCTTTGGCCCGCCTGCATTGAGAACCAAACCATCAGGAGAACCCAATTCTTTTACCCCGTAAGCGACCCAACTTTTAATTGAATCGTATTCACTAGCGTTAAGAGTCTCATAAGTTATTTTACCACCATATTTTGAAAGCTGTTTAGATGCATTTTTTAGCTCTTCTTTATTTCTTGCGCCAAGAAGAACGTTAGCACCATCACTGGCTAAAGCTTTTGCAATCCCAAACCCAATACCTTTTGATGAAGCAGCTACAAAATAATTCTTGTTTTTTAGCCCAAGTTCCATATGTTCCCCTTATTTTATTAATATTTTCAAATCATTTAATATTTTTATGTGATCAAAAACTACATTATCAGGTAAACTGGATAATTCAAAAAACTTCGCACTTTTTGCATCATCTGCTGCTAAAGGTTTGCTGTCTGAATATGCATAGTACACAATACTAACAGTATGCCCCCTGGGGTCTCTTTTTGGATCAGAGTAAATCCCTAAAAGCTTAAGTTCTTTCTCTGAAATCCCTATGCTAGTCTCTTCCAAAAGCTCCCTGACAGCAGCCTGCTCAACAGTCTCACCATAATCTACAAATCCACCTGGGATAGCCCAGCCATAAGGTTTGTTCTTCCTTTCAATTAATAACACCTGCTTTTTAGAATTGACTACGATTACATCTACTGTAAGCTTTGGCGGATAAATAAACTTTTTGCCATACTTAAAACTCAAAGCCCTGTATATAGAGTCACAGTAATATGCCTTACCCTCTAGTCTGTTAATTACAGGTAATAAAATACCGTCGACTTCTGGATTTCTCAACTTTTCTATATCCTGTAACATACTTGTCTTGTAATCTTCTAGACCGTCAATCATAAACGGAACAGATTCCTTATACTTTTCATCAAGATATATTCCATCAGTCCTGGCTGCTTCAACGCATTCATTTATCATCATCTTCATAAGATGAAGTGAGTCTTCGTTTTTTGTTAACCTGCCACAGGTCGTTTCTAAAAGTGCTGATAACGGGTTAAAAGCCACATTCCAAAGTAATTTCTTCCAAGCTACCTCTTCTATATTATCCACTTCGCTGCACTCTATCCCCGTATGCTTAAATAGGTTAGAAAATTCTTTGGCCTTGGTTTTTGATTTATCTGTCAAACCACCCACCACAAGCTTTCCGGCAGCGGAGTGTACAACAGTCCCATAAGGTTCAACGGTAAGTCCCACGTAAACACTACACACTACGGTGCTGTCTTTACCAAAAGATTCAGCGATAATTTTATAATTATCCACACCGTTTTGCATACTAACGACATATCCATCTTCCTTTAAATACTTTTTTACTGAAGAGCATGCAAATGCAGTATCTTTAGACTTTGTAGAAATTATGATAATGTCATAACCATCCTCGAGCTCTGACTTAGCATCTATATCCACAAAAAAATCACCCAATTTATAACTTTTTATATAAAGTCCTTGCAGCTCATTAATTTTTCTTAGATGCTCCCCTCTAGCAACAAGCGTTACATCATGTCCCGCTTTTTTTAATATGCTGCCGTAAAAACTTCCAACTGCACCAGCGCCAAAAACAGCAATCTTTTTAAATGAAGACAATTTTATCCCCCTTAACCTTGCATGTAAGTTTCTTTCTTCGAGAAAATTTTCCTGCAATAAGAGCCTCACTTAAAGGTTCTTCAATATACTTTTGAATAAGCCTTCTCAAAGGCCTAGCGCCATAATTATAGTTATAATCCTTTGAAAGAACAAATTCTTTTACATCTGAAACAATCTCTATCTTTTTACCATGCCTTGAAAGTCTGTCATTGAGTTCAGCCACAATATTATCCATAATACCAAAAAGTATGTCTTTATTTAAAGGCTTAAAAACAATGACATCATCCACTCTATTAATAAATTCAGGTGGAAAAAAATCTTTTAACTCTTTTAAAGCATTTGAGCTAAATTTATTATAATCGATAAAGGTTTCAGCTGCATTTTCGAAACCAAGCTGCTTAGTAGTAATCGTAGTCTTCGTACCAAGGTTTGAAGTCATAATAACTATAGTATTTTTAAAGTTTACCTTATGCCCTAAACTGTCATTTATAAATCCGTCATCCAAAATTTGCAGCAATATATTCATTACATCAGGGTGTGCCTTCTCAATCTCATCAAACAAAATAACCGAATACGGTTTTCTCCTTACAAGCTCGGTAAGCTTCCCACCCTCTTCATAACCAACATAGCCGGGAGGTGCGCCCACCAGTCTTGAAACATTAAATTTTTCCATATATTCACTCATATCAATTCTAATAAGGGCATCTTGTGAGCCAAAAAGGTTTTCGGCCAATCTTTTTGCAAGCTCCGTTTTACCAACTCCAGTTGGCCCTAAAAATATAAAAGACGCTATCGGTCTGAATTCGCTATTCAACCCCGCAAAACTTCTCTTAATAGCCTTGGACACTCCCTGTACAGCTTCATTTTGACCGAGAATATACTTGCTTAAATCTTTATCAATGTTACTTACTTTTGCCATATCCGATTCTGTAAGCTTCTTCACAGGTACACCTGACATAAGTGAGACAACCTCGGCAATATCTTCCACTGTCAAAGATGGCCAAGAAGTTTTCACCTGTTCGCTCCACGCTTCCATTTTGAGATGATATAAGTTGTCCATACGCTCAACTTCTTCATCTATTACTGAAATACCAACATCATCCAAGTAAGAATTTCTTCTTTTAGACTTTTTAATATTTTCAATATCATTTTTAAGAGCAATTATATCTGCTGGAATTTGGTTATACTTAATCTTAATCCTTGCAGATGCCTCATCAATCACATCTATGCTTTTATCCGGCTGAAATCTGTCGGTAATGTACCTGTCCGCCATATAAACAGCTTCTTCAATAACATTATCCGGCACAAAAACCTTATGGAAGTTTTCATAATACTTACGTATACCTTTTAATATTTTTACTGTTTCTTCTCTGGATGGCGGGTCTACCAGCACGGTCTGAAATCTCCTTTGAAGAGCTCCATCCTTTTCAAAATACTTTCTATATTCACTTAAGGTCGTAGCGCCTATACATTGGAACGCACCTCTTGACAATGCTGGCTTGAGCATATTGGATGCATCTATAGAGCCCTCAGCAGCTCCTGCTCCAACAATCATATGTATCTCGTCTATAAAAATAATTACATTACCAGCACTTTCTATCTCCTTCAAAAGGTTCTTCACCCTCTCTTCAAATTGCCCTCGATACTTTGTACCTGCGACTAAATTTCCAAGATCTAATGAAACCAATCTCTTACCGCGCAAATATTCTGGAACTTCGTCATTAGCCATTCTAAGGGCCAACCCCTCTACAATAGCCGTTTTCCCTACACCCGGTTCACCTATCAAGATTGTGTTGTTTTTAATTCTTCTGCACAGAATCTGCACCATCCTTTCGATTTCGTTCTCTCTTCCAATTACAGGATCTATCTTTTCTTCTCTGGCAAGTTGAGTCAGATCTCTTCCATATTCGTCAAGATTTGGAGTGGACATACTCTGTGTCTGAGAAAAATTTTTGGACAATATCCTTATTTCATCTCTCAAAGAAATAAGGTCAAAACCTACTTTTCTCAATACAAGGGATGCTTTACCTCTTTTTTCCTTTAAAAGTCCCAACAATAAATGCTCAGGATTTATATATTTACTGTTTAAAATCCTGCACTCTTCCATGGCAAACTCAAGGGCATTTTTTGCTAAGGGGCTGAAAGGTAAACTCCCCTTGATCGCAAAGTCTTTATTTTCCCCACTTAGGTTTTGGATATCGTTTATCAAATTTTGGACATTTATCCCTTTTCTCGCAAAAAGCTCAAGTGTCAGGCTATTCTTTTCTTTTAATATGCCCACCAGAATATGTTCGGTATCAATATATGGATGCAGAAGCCTCTCTGCCTCTTCTCTAGAATAAAGAATAACCCTTCTTGCCCTATCAGTAAAAAGCTCAAACATAAAATCTTCCTTTATTTTTTATTAATACTTAATTATAATAGATTAAAGTAGTTTCTTGTCAAGTAAAGGAGTAAGGATATTTTAAATGCAAAAAATCTTGCTTGAACACCTCACGTCAGATATGAAAATAATTAAAACAGATAAACCTTGGATAAAAGTATCATTTTTGCCTGATGAAACCCCTTTTGAAGAGAAAATAAAGCTATTAAGGAATTATGGCGTTAAAGAGGTCTATATAAAGCTGGACAAAGATAAATCTAAGTTTAAACCTCTATCTTCTAAATTCGAGTCCGAGTTTACAGATTTTCTCACAAAGCAAACTGATGACAATATTGAGTTGGACAATTACTACCCTACTATTGAAGAGGTTGTCGAGCTCCAACAACTTCACAGTGAAGCCAAAAAAAGAACTAAAGCTTTGCTTGAAGAGGCTAGAGTCGGAAATACCGTAGATACTTCAGCCGGTATGGATATAGTCGAAGACTTTGTTCAAGCTTGCTTTAAGAATTCGAATTTAGTAGCAAGCCTTTCGAGATTAAAGGATTTTGATGATTACACATTTACCCACTCACTTAATGTCAGTGTACTTTCCATATCATTAGGGAAAAGGCTCGGGATGAACGCCAATGAACTTAGAGAGCTTGGAATCGGCGCCCTTTTTCACGATCTTGGAAAAATGAAGGTTCCACAATCCATACTAAATAAACCGGGGAAACTAACTGATGAAGAGTTTGAAATAATGAAATCTCATCCTCAGTTAGGTTATGAAATACTAAAGAATGATAAAATTATTCCTAAAAATGCTTTAAATTGCGTACTTCAGCATCATGAAAGAGCTGACGGGAGCGGCTATCCAAACAATCTCTCTGAAAGTAATATCTCAAAGCTCGGCAAAATTACATCTATTGTTGACGTTTACGATGCAATAACGAGCGACAGAGTTTATCACAAAGGGATGGCAGCTCATGAAGCGATTAAATTAATTTTCAGCTGGTCAGGAAAGCATTTTAATAAAATTCTGGTCAAATTCTTTGTTGACATTGTGGGAATATACCCTACCGGCACACTTGTCCTTTTAAATACCGGCGAGCTTGCAATAGTATTTGAGGTCAACAGAGATGAACCTACCAGGCCAAAGGTTATTATTATAACTGATGAAAATAAAAAAAAGAAACCACCTAAACTTTTTGATTTGACAAAATACAATCTTGTAACACAAGTATATTATAAATCCATTGTAACACCTATCGACCCAAGACCATACAATATCAACACTAACGAATATATTGAAAGTTTCACTAAAAAAGCTGTAGGGGTATTAAGATGAAAAAAAATTATTATGCTCTAACTTTTGTAAGTGTGGACAAACCTGGTATAGTTGCTGAAGTAACGAGAATTCTTTATGAAAAAGGTTTTAATATTGAAGATTCTAGTTCAACACTACTGCGAGGTTTTTTCTCAATGATTTTAATCGTGAGCCATGAAAAGTCATTCTCTATAGAGGAAATCATAGCACATTTTGATGATTCTTGTAAAAAATATGACCTTTCAATCAGTGTAAAGCCTATTGATAATATGTCCTCAACAACAAAATATGACAAGACATACATTGTTTCAGTTTACGGGTCTGATAAACCTGGAATAGTTTATAAAGTAGCTAAATTTCTAAGTGAAAAAAAGATTAATATCGTAGATTTGCAAACAAAAGTAGCTGGCAAAGAAGACAAACCTTTATATATAATGGTTTTGGAAGTAAATGTCCCTTCTGGCCTTGATGAGTCTTGGATGCTCTCATTAAAGAAAATCTCTGATGAGCTTGGAACAGATATAAATGTAAGACAAATAGAGACTTACGAGTTTTAATATGGCTATAAAAGAAGTCTTAACTTATCCAAATCCTCTGTTAAAGGAGATTTCAGAAGAGGTCAAAGAAGTCACACCTGACGTTAAAGATACAATAATTGACCTTATAGACACAATGGACTCCACCGGTCATTCTGTAGGGATAGCGGCACCCCAAATTGGCAAACTCTACAGAATTATTGCTGTAGATGCATCTAAAAACAAGAAATGTACAAACCACCACGGCAAGATGGTAATGATTAATCCTGAAATACTGAAATGGGAAGGGATGCTTCAGTTTAGAGAAGGTTGCATGAGCCTCCCGGACTACACCGGGAATGTAAATAGAGCGAGGAAAATCCTCGTTCAATATCAAGATGAAAAATTAAATACAAAAGTAATTTATGCTGAAGAGTTTGAAGCTGTCCTTATACAACATGAAATAGATCATCTGGATGGTGTACTTTTTATAGATAGGATTATCTCAAAAAGGACTGACCTTTTTAGGAGGAAAAAGTACAAATGAAAATAGTTATTACTCAAAAACTACCATTTGATATTGAAAAATATCTTCAGGGTTTTGTACTGGATTATAACAAAACTGACAATGAGTTAAGTAAAGATGAAATTATAAAAAAGATACAAGATGCAGATGGTATCATCACTATGCTCTCCGATACGATAGATAAAGAAGTAATTGATGCTGCAACAAAATTAAAGGTAATTGCAAACTATGCTGTCGGATATAATAATATAGATTTTAATTATGCTAAAAAAAGAGGAATAGTAGTATGCAATACCCCCGATGTACTTACCGAAACTACCGCTGAACTTGCCGTAGCTCTGCTACTGTCAGTCACCAGAAGAATTGTAGAGGGGCATAAGTTTGTTGAAAATAAAAAGTTTAAAGGGTGGAAACCTGAGCTTTTGCTAGGAATGGACTTATACAAAAAAACAGTGGGAATTTACGGTTTTGGCAAAATAGGGCAGACCATAGGTCGTATTTTAAAGGGTTTTGACGTTAATTTGATTTACAACACAAGAAACAAAAATTATCAGGCTGAGCTTCTAACAGGTGCTAAATATGTGACATTTGACTCTTTGATAACGGAGTCTGACATTATTATTATAGCTGCACCACTTAATGAAACAACAAAATACAGATTTACTATTAGCGAATTTAAAATGATGAAGCCTTCTGCTATTCTAATTAATATCGGAAGAGGACCTATTGTAAAAGAGGATGATTTATATTTAGCATTGAAAGAAGGGGTCATTAGTGGTGCCGGACTTGATGTATTTGAACATGAACCAAAAATCTTTGAAGGACTTTTCGAGCTTAACAACATAGTAATGTTGCCTCACATAGGCAGTGCATCCACTGAAACAAGAAAGGCAATGGCAAAACTATGCTGCGACAGTGTGCTCGATGTACTGATTAATAAAAAGAAACCTTTTAACTCAATTAATTGAAAAATCGTCTGGTCATAAATTTATGACCAGACAGCACCCTGTGGTTCTAACACCAACTCTTTTTCTGTATCGGAATTTGTTTCAACTTCAACAAATGAATAGCAACCTTTTGCCTCAAGAAGTGTTCTTGCAAACTGATTATTAAGCTGATGGCCTGAACGGTAAGCCCTTATGTGTCCGAAAATAGGATAGCCGATTAGAGATATGTCACCAATCAAGTCTAAAATTTTATGTCTTACAAACTCGTCGCTATAGCGAAGCCCTTCCGGATTCAAAACACCATCTTCCCCTATAACTACAGCATTTTCAAGAGAACCACCTTTTGCAAGACCCATTTTCCACAAATTTTCAACTTCATTTTTAAACCCAAAAGTCCTTGCCTTTGAAACCTCAGCCACATAGCTCTCAGGTGTAACATTTATATATTTTTTTTGCTCTGACAAAAACCCGTTATCAAAATTTATATCAAAAGTAACTTTGAAAAATCTGGAAGGGATTATCTCAATCCATTTATCTTGCAGGTCTATCTTAATTCTCTTGTTTACTTTCAAAAACTTTTTATTCTTGGAAAGTGTTTTAATCCCCGTTTTTAAAATCATATCAACGATAGGTGCCGAGCTGCCATCAAGTATTGGTATCTCAGGACCATCTACCTCTACAAGTGCATTATCAATACCAAGCCCATAAAATGCAGACATCAGATGCTCTATAGTACTTATAGGAAAATCACCACATTTAATACCTGTGGCAAGCTGAGTGGAAACCACACTATATGGTGAAACGGTAACTGTTTCACTGTTTTTTATATCAACTCTTCTAAATCTTATCCCTGCGTCAGGAAATTCAGGCAAAATCCTTACCTTTATATTACTTCCGGTGTGAAGCCCTATCCCTTCGAATAAAATATCATTTTTTATGGTTGTCTGTTTCATTTTAACCTCATATTTGATTCATCCTCCTGAATGTTGAGCAAAATATATGCCACCTCTATTTTACTTAAATCCACCAAATATTGTATACTCATAAACACACAACCGATTAAAAGTGTGTACTTTTTTACACATCCATAAGATTGATTTCTGCATTCTCAAACTTTGTAAACTCCTTAATAAATGCTAGAGGAACTGTACCCGTAGGTCCATTTCTGTGCTTTGCCACAATCACTTCAGCTATCCCCGGGTATTTTGTCTCTTTGTTGTAAAACTCATCTCTGTACAAAAATATAATAAGGTCGGCATCCTGTTCTATGGCTCCAGATTCCCTTAAATCTGAAGGAACTGGTCTTTTATCTGTCCTACTTTCAACCGAACGGTTAAGCTGGGAAAGTGCTATAACTGGAACATCAAGCTCCTTTGCCAATGCCTTAAGAGATCTTGATATTTCAGAAATTTGTTGCTCCCTACTATCGGATTTAGAGCCTGACATAAGCTGAAGATAGTCAACTATAATTAAATCAAGCCCTACATCCCTTTTTATCCTTCTACATTTTGCTCTAATCTCCATAGAAGATATAGCAGGTGTATCATCTATAAAAATATTGAGATCATTTAATTGGCCTGCTACTGATGCAAGCTTTGTCCATTCCTCCATATTGAATCTTCCGCTTCTAAGCTTTGATGACTCTATTCTTGCTTCTGAAGATAAAAGCCTCTGAACAAGCTGTCCTGAAGACATCTCAAGAGAAAATACAGCTATGGATTTTTTATATTTGCTGGCAGCATTAAGTGCTATATTGAGAGCAAATGCAGTTTTACCCATACCAGGTCTTCCTGCCACAATTATAAGGTCAGATTTCTGCAACCCGTTCGTCATTTTATCCAAGTCCACAAAACCTGTTGGAGTACCTGTGATTTTGTCTTTTCTGTTATACAATGATTCCAAAACTTCAAAAGTATCTTTTATTATACTGCCTATATTTCTTACTTCACTCTTTAGTTTATATTCCGCGATTCTAAATATATTCTTCTCCGCTTCATCCAAAATATCAGAAACCTCTCCATAATGCGAAAAACACTTCTCAGAAATTTCAGTTGTCGCAGAAATAAGATTTCTTAGAAGGGATTTATCCTTTACAATATTGGCGTAATGTAAAATATTGGCTGAATTGGGTATTATATCCACAAGCGTGGATACGTACTCTATCCCTCCTGCCTTTGTAAGCATATTAATATCATTTAATTTTGATGTTAGAGTTATAATATCGATAGGCTTATTCTCTTCACTAAGCTTTATCAGTGTAGTGTATATGATTCTGTGAGCAGGATGATAAAAATCACTACTGTTTAACAGATGTACTACTTTATCAAGGGATTTATCATCAAGCAAAACAGAAGCTAAAACTGCTCTTTCAGCCTCTAAATCGTGAGGCGGGACTTTGGGGTCTCTATTACTCTGCATCCACAACTACCTTTAATTGCCCTTTAATCCCTTTATAAATATTAACATCAACATTGAAGACCCCAACCTCCTTTATCGGAGTTTTAAGGTCAATCAATTTTTTATCAAGCTCTATGCCTAAGTTTTTAACCTCATCGGCAATCTCCGCAGAAGTAATCGCTCCAAATAATCTGCCCTTTTCTCCTGCTTTTTTCTTCATTTTCACTTCCAATTTCTTTAGTTTTTCAGCCAAATCTTTTGCATTTTGAACCCTTTGCTCCTCTGTAGCAGCGATTTTTTCAAGCTTTTTGTTGAGCTTATCTATATTTTCTTTGGTAGCTTCTACGGCAAGATTATTTTTAAAAAGATAGTTTCTTGCGTACCCTTCCTTAACCTCTTTTATTTCATTGGCTTTAGCCACATTCTTTACATCTTTAAGAAAAATTACCTTCATCTTTCATTACCTCCATAACAATTTTTTTTGAAAAGTTATATTCATACCCTCGTCCAATCAGATATCTTAATAGTTTTTCATAAACTTTCAAATCTTTTTTTCTACTCAATATAATATATTTCTTAGACAGTTTTTCCTTAAGCACCGGTATAATAGCTTCAACCTTTTCATCAAAATATTCATAAATATAATTCTGATAATTTTGCAACCCTTTAAGGAATAAGATTTCAGAAATTTTTGCAGGTCCGTACAAAAGGTCAAGCTTATAAGAAATTATATTTTTTGCAAGCCTTTCATCATTTACAAACCCTTTTGCCCTAAAGTCAGAGAGAATGTCATCCAATTGCCCTCGAGGCAAATCAAATTTTTTAGAAATTTTATCTACAAGCTCCTTCTCAGAATAATCTTTATGAGACAAGAGCTTGTAGAGGTAGCTACATACCTTCTGATGAGTCGTCATTCCAAGACATATTTGAAGTACTGCTTATCCCTTTTACCTTTAATGTAAAGTCATCAGGTCTGTTTGCCCACTTGAGAGCTTCTTCATAAGTAATTAACTCTTTCTTATATAAATCAAACAACGACTGGTCAAAACTCTGGCTGCCATAAACACTTTTGCCCGACTCAACATAATCATGAATCATTGATGTTTTCTCTTTATCAATAATACATTCCCTCACGGTGGCAGTGTTAATCATTACTTCTACAGCTGGAACCCTTCCCCGTCCGTCCTTTCGACTTACAAGCCTCATAGATATTACTGCTTTTAAAATTGACGCAAGCTGTATCCTTACCTGTCGCTGATGATAGGGGGGAAACACTGAAATTATTCTGTTTATAGTTTCCGGTGCATTGAGCGTATGCAAGGTAGACATAACAAGGTGTCCTGTCTCGGCAGCAAGCATCGCCGTTTCTATAGTTTCAAGGTCTCTCATCTCTCCCACTAAAATAACATCAGGGTCCTGCCTCAAACACCTTTTAAGTGCCTCTGCAAAGTTTAAAGTATCTGACCCTATCTCCCTTTGAGAGATTATAGACTTATTATCTCGGTGCAGAAATTCTATAGGGTCTTCAATGGTAATTATATTAACATCCTTGCTATTATTAATATGGTCAATCATCGAAGCAAGGGTAGTTGACTTACCACTACCTGTTGTTCCCGTAACTAATATCAATCCCCTATTTTCAAGAGAAATCTTCTTTATTACCTCAGGTAAATTTAAGCTATCGATATTAGGAATATCTCTCGGAATAGACCTGAAAACCAATACCACGGTACCTCTTTGAATGTATACGTTAACCCTAAATCGCCCTAAATTGGGGATACTATATGAAAAATCTGCTTCAAATGTTTCTTTAAATTTTACTTTTATATGATTATTCATCACCGAAGATGCAATTTTGATAGTATCTTCTGCAGAAAGCTTTGGAAATTCAGGCATATTGAGAAGCTTACCATCTATTCTGAATATAGGGTGCCTACCAGCCTTTAAATGCACATCAGATGCTCTCTTTTTAAGTGCCATTGCCAAAATATTATTTACATCAACCATAATAGTATCCTCTATTATATTATAAAACTCAGGCTAAAACTCTACACCTCTTCCTGTTGTAAAAGTCCATATTTCGCCTTTATGGTATTTTCTATTTCCTGTGCTATTTCAGGGTTATCTTTGAGGAAATTTCTGACATTTTCTTTACCTTGGCCCAATTTTTGGTCTTTATAACTAAACCATGCACCCGACTTATTAATAATATCTGAATCAACGGCCATATCTATAAGTATCCCTTCTTTAGAAATACCCGTACCAAACATAATATCAAACTCTGCTTGCCTGAATGGAGGTGCTACTTTGTTTTTCACTACTTTTGCCACTACATGGTTTCCTACTGTTTCTTCCTTCTCTTTCAATGCAGTCGACCTTCTAATTTCAATTCTTAAAGATGCGTAAAACTTCAGCGCATTACCACCGGTAGTGGTTTCAGGGTTGCCAAACATCACACCTATCTTTTGCCTTGTCTGATTTATAAAGATAAGGGCAGTTTTTGATTTATTAACTATTGCTGTAAGCTTTCTCAAAGCTTGACTCATAAGTCTTGCCTGCAAGCCCATATGAGCATCCCCCATCTCCCCATCGATTTCAGCACGTGGAGTTAAAGCAGCAACAGAGTCAACCACAATAACATCAATTGCACCGCTTCTGACCAAAGTTTCAGTAATTTCAAGGGCAGCCTCACCACTATCAGGCTGACTTACCAATAAGTTATCTGTATCAACACCAATGGCATTTGCATAAATAGGGTCAAGTGCATGCTCCGCATCGACAAATGCAGCTACTCCGCCTTTCTTTTGTGCCTCTGCAATAACATGAAGTGCAACAGTAGTCTTACCACTACTTTCACTACCGTAAATTTCTGTTATTCTCCCTCTTGGAATACCTCCCACACCAAGTGCAATATCTAGAGAAAGAGCTCCCGTAGGGATAACTGGTGGCCTTTCTATCGCTTTATCACCAAGGCGCATAACGGCACCTTTTCCGAAATCCTTTTCAATTTTGCTCATAGCAAGTTCAAGAGCTTTCTGTTTGTTCGCATCCATTTTATCACCTCATTAATTTTAAATTATATATATTCGTATAAATGGGCCCCGTATTTGTAAGCTCACTTTTTATAAATAAAATCTCATTAACATTAAAATATTTTAACTCCGATTCTGATAAAAATCTATCTAAATTATCCTTGTTTTCTACTTTTTTTATTCTTGATAATGTCAAATGTGCTTTGAATGGTTTTCTATCAAAAGGCAAACTGTTTAGCTTTACAGCCATATCCTCCCTCAGTTTAAAAAGTTCAGGAGATGATGCTTTTACAAAACAAACGGAAGGTGTTCTATCTCTATAAAAAAAATCGTATCTGCTAAGAGTAACTTGAAAGCTCTTATATTTATGAAATTGCTCTAATGTATTGCACACTAAATCCTTTTGAGAGTCTGAGAGATTATTAAAGAAAAAGAGGGTTATATGCATCTGCTCGGGCTTAACAATTTTGCCCGAGAAAAAGCCTTTATAACTTAAAATATGATTGTGGAAAAAATTTGAAATATCTAAAGGTGGCTTTATGGCAATAAAACATCTCATTTTATCATATCTATAGCCATACTTAGTGCCGTTTTTGCACTTCTTTCCCTAACCGTTTCTCTATCGCCATTAAACTCAAATCGCTTTACTTCACATTTACCCTTATAATTCACACCGATATAGACCAAACCCACCGGTTTCTCTTTTGTCCCTCCATCAGGCCCTGCCACCCCTGTCACAGCAACACCTATATCTGCTCCAAATAGTTTATCCAAACCGGTAAGCATCTCCTGAGCACACTCGACACTTACAGCACCGAATCTCTCAAGTATTTCTAAAGAAACACCTAATAATTTAGCTTTAACTTCATTACTATAAGCAACTACTGAACCAACAAATGCAGATGAGCTTCCCGGAATATCTGTTAACTTTTTGGCAATCAGCCCCCCTGTGCAACTTTCAGCAGTCGCAATGCTCAGCCCTTTCTCTTTAAGTTTATTAAGCAACACACTCTCAAGACTATCTCTTTCAAATCCAAAAAAGTTATCTTTTAGCTTCTCTATAATCTGCATTTTAACATAATCGAGCTTTTCCCGGCTAAAACTTCTCAATCTTACAATTATTTCACCCTTTGAAACATTTATTATACAATCGACACCTTCTGGTATATCCGCTTCTCTTATCACCTCATCAACATCAGATTCTGGCAATCCTTTAAATTTTAAGTCCTCTCTGAATATCTCTTTCAAGCTGAAGTTTTCTTTTATAAACTTAAGAACGAAATTATCAAAAATATACTTCATTTCGTATGGAATCCCTGGCAAAGAAATACAGAAACCATTTTTTGTCTTCACACCGAATCCTAACGCTGTCCCTACCTTATTTTCAAAAAGAAGACAATTTTCAGGAAGCATTGCCTGCCTTTTATGACTTTCTTTAATATGTACCCCTCTCTTAGTGAGCATACCTATAATATGGCTCAGGGCAGTCTCATTTAAAACAAGCTCACATCCAAATGCCTTGGCACTTGCTTCAGCAGTCAAATCGTCAAAAGTTGGCCCTAATCCACCTGTAGTTAATATTATCTGAGAATCCTTCTCGGCAATCCTAAAGGCATCAACTATTTCATCAATATTATCCCTCAACATACTTACTCTTCTAACACTCACTCCAAGAGCTGATAGGGCTCTAGCTATATAAGAGGAGTTTGTGTCTAAAATACTCCCTTCAAGAAGCTCATTCCCTATTGCAAAAATAGAACAATTTACCACAAAATCCCCCTGAGGATAAAAAATACCAAAATAGAGTAAAGAGCTGCAACCATATCATCAAGCATTATCCCTGTCCCACCACCTACACGCTCAGCCACATTGGCAGGATAAATCTTTGTTATATCAAAAAACCTAAACAACAAAAATGTAATAAGAATGTTAATAAAAGTTAAATCAACAAAAATTAATATAAAGTAATAAGCAGCAATTTCATCTATAACCACCTCTTTAGGGTCTTTCTTCTCTTTATAACTTTCATAATACTCCGAGGCAATAATACCCAAGACAAATAATAGAAGAAAAATAAAAAATTTCCCCAACAAAGAAAACCACATACTCAATGCTAAAATGGGAAGTGCAACCAATGTCCCTACAGTACCTGGTGCATACTTGGAGTACCCACTATAAAACCCGGTTGCCAACAAAATTAAGAAATTATGCATTTGCTATCTCCAATGCTTCTTTTAAATCAAGTTTACCCTCATAAAATGCCTTACCAACAATGCATCCGTATATTTTGCCCGACTTTTTAAGTATTTTAATATCGCCTAACCCTTTAAGCCCGCCTGAAGCAATTATATTAAAATTGGTCTTCTTGCTTAATTCGACAGTTGCATCAATATTTATCCCCATAAGCATGCCATCTCTATTAATATCTGTATATATTACACTTTCAGGCTTGTAACCATCATACATAGCCAAAACATCAAAAACTGTCATTTCACTTTTTTCATACCAACCTTCAGTAGCTACATACCCCTGCTTCGCATCAATACCAAGAATTATCTTTTCGGGATATGTTTCAAGCATTTCTTTAACAAAGGATGGATTCTTAACCGTTGCCGTCCCTAATATTGCATACCTGACACCCAAATTAAAATATCCTTCAACCCTTTCTCTATCCCTAATCCCTCCGCCAACTTCAATTGTCAGGGCAGTGGAAATAACTATTTTTTCTATTATCTTAAAATTTGTGGTTTTCCCCTCTTTAGCTCCGTTCAGATCCACTATATGAATCCTGCCAATGCCTAAATCTTGAAAATATTTTGCAGCATCAAGCGGGTTGTCAAAATACTCTTTCCTTTTCTCCATATCCCCCTTTTCAAGCCTTACAGCCTTCCCATCATAAATATCTATAGCAGGTATAACCAACATTACATCTCTCCAAATTTTCTTAATATATTAAGCCCCGCATCCTGACTTTTCTCAGGGTGAAACTGAACACCTAAGACATTACCTTTTTCAACAGCAGCAGAAAACTGAACGCCGTATTCACAAGATAAAACAGTAGACTCTACCACCGGTGCATAAAATGAATGGACAAAGTAAACAAATGTATCATCAGGCACACAATCAAAAAATGAGCCTGATTTTATATTCTTCACATTATTCCACCCCATGTGGGGGATCTTCATACCTTTATCAACTATTGAGTCAGGAAATTTTACAACTTCCCCTTTTAAAAGTTTAAGCCCTTTATGCTCACCAAATTCGTAGCTTTTTTCAAAAAGTAGCTGCATACCAACACATATGCCTAAAAAGGGCTTGCCTGTATTTATAAAATCATAGATAGGTCCTATGAAACCACTTTTTTCAAGCCCGTCATAACAGTCTTTGAACGCACCTACTCCAGGCAGAATAACTTTATCAGCTACCTTTAAATCATCAGGATCCGAAGATATTTTAGAGTCAAAGCCCAAACTTAAAAGTGCATTATTGACACTTTGAAGATTCCCCATCCCATAATCTATAACAATAATCATGCTAAATTACCCCTTTTGTGCTGGGAATACTGTCATCCACAACTCTAATTGCCGTTTTTATGCTTTTCGCAAGGCACTTAAAAATCCCTTCTGCTATATGATGAGAGTTTTTGCCATATCTTTTTATTACATGCACATTAGCTTTCAAATTATCCGAAAATGCCTTCAGAAATTCTTCCACAAGTTCAATATCAAATCCACCAACTTTATCAGCAAAAAATTTGACATCATAATTCAAAAAGGATCTCCCTGACAAATCAACTGCACACTCAATAAGTGTCTCATCCATTGGTAACATAAAAAATCCATACCTATTAATCCCTTTTTTATCTCCAAGCCCCTGCAGTATAGCTTGCCCCAATACTATCCCCACATCCTCAACCGTGTGGTGAAAATCTATATGTATATCCCCTTTCATTTTCAGTTTTATATCAATACCGGAATGTTTTGAAAAAAGTTCAAGCATATGATTAAAAAATCCTATGCCTGTTTCAATTTCATAGCTTCCGTTACCATCCAGATTAATATCAACAGATATTTCCGTTTCAGAAGTTACTCTTTTTATATGTGCTTTTCTCAATTCATCCTCCTGACACATTAAAATTGACAACACCTTGTTATAATATTATCTTATAATGTTTAAAATGTAAATTTTTTTTCAACCCAAATGAGTGAGGATAAAAGATGGCTTACATAAAAGATATCAGAAATACATATAACATTTTGGATTCTGATATAGAGAATATTAAAAGTGTCAGTGAAATAATGCTTAATTATTCGATTGAGTTTGCCACTGACATTCATGAGTATTTGGTTGAAAAATTTGGGTTTCAGGAACAGTATGAAGATACACAGCTTGAGAAAATGTCTCAACTTTTAGAAGACTGGTATAAAATACTCTTTAAGGGCAACATAAACAATGACCTCATCAACTACACAACAAATATGGTAAAAATCTTTCATGAGCAAATTGTCGACAATTCAACATTTTTATCAATATTCTCCTTTGTTAGAAATTGGATTCATGAAAGGATTTTTCAGCAAATAGAAAAGGATGTTGTAAGAAAAAATATTCTCCTGTCAGTGCATAAAATCCTTGATGTCCAGGTAAGCATAATAAATACTGCTTATACCGATATTGAGCTTAGAAAGTATACAAAGATTTTTAGCTTAAAAAATAACCTTATCAATTTTTCTGAACGTTTTATGGTTTTCGGTCATCTAATACTTGTTTCAATACTTATCTCTTTGACTTTAGGGGCAATTGTCTTTTTAGGTGTGGATATTATACATCATTATAAAACAAATTCGCAGGACATAATTATATACGCATTAGGCTCACTACTTATACTTTGGGTGTTAATCGAGCTTTTACATACCGAAATACAGTCAATAAAAGGGGGAAAACTAAAAATTAGCATATTTCTTGGTGTAGCTCTAATAGCATTTGTAAGAGAGATACTGATTATCAAACTTCAACATAAAGAAACAGATAACCAAATGTATACAGCAATTGCAGCAATTTTGGTTCTTGGAATAGTCTATTTTATCACAGCGTTAATAGAAAAAAATGACAATAAAAGGAGAAATAAATGATAGTTGGCTTAGCAAAAAAGATATTTGGGACTTACAACGACCGATATCTAAAAAAATGTGCGGCAATTGTTCAAGAAATTAACGCACTTGAAAAAGAGTATGAAAAATTATCAGAGGATGAGTTAAAAGCTCAAACTAATAATTTAAAAGCTGCATTGTCAAATGGTAAGGTGCTTGACGACATTCTTCCTAAAGCATTTGCAACTGTAAGAGAAGTGTCAAAAAGAACCCTTTCAATGAGACATTTTGATGTTCAGCTTATAGGTGGATATGTTCTTCACAAAGGGAAGATAGCTGAAATGAAGACAGGTGAAGGTAAAACATTGGTCGCCACTTTACCTTTATACTTAAATGCTTTAAACGGCAAAGGTGCTCACCTTGTCACGGTGAATGATTACCTTGCGAGAAGGGATGCTACATGGATGGGACCTATTTACCTTTTTCTTGGTTTAAGCATAGGTATTATTCAACATGAAAAATCTTATAAAGTCGTATGGGAAGATGAATCAAGGTTTAAAACAAAAACAGTAGAATGCTCAAGAAAAGAGGCATATGATGCCGATATAACGTATGGCACAAACAATGAATTTGGATTTGATTATCTAAGAGATAATATGAAGTATGATTTTGATGACTTTGTACAAAGGGAGCTTAATTTTGCCATAGTGGATGAGGTGGACAGTATCTTAATTGACGAAGCAAGAACACCTTTGATAATAAGCGGTCCAACTGATCAGTCAACAGATAAATATTATATAGTGGATAAAGTAGTAAGAAATTTACAAAAAGATATAGACTATACTCTTGATGAAAAAGAGAAAAATGCAAAACTAACTGATGAGGGTATTACAAAGGTTGAAAAGGCTTTGGGGGTCGACAACTTATTTGATGTCAGGCATGTTGATTTACTCCACTATGTAAATAATGCGGTAAAAGCTCATGCTATATTTAAGAGGGATGTAGACTACGTAGTTCAGGATGGACAAATAGTTATTGTTGATGAGTTTACAGGTCGTCTTATGCCGGGTAGAAGGTATTCTGACGGGCTTCATCAGGCACTTGAAGCAAAGGAGCAGGTAAAGATAGAAAATGAAAACCAAACCCTTGCCTCCATTACTTTCCAAAACTATTTCAGAATGTATAACAAACTTGCAGGTATGACCGGAACTGCTGCCACTGAAGCTCAGGAATTTAGGGAAATTTACGGATTGGATGTCATAGTTATCCCTACAAACAAACCGATGATAAGAATTGATTATCCCGATCAAATATACAAAACTGCGAAAGAAAAATACGATGCAATTATAAATGATATCCTCGAAAATCATAAAATTGGCAGACCCGTACTTGTGGGAACAGTATCAATAGAAAAATCTGAGCTTCTAAGCAAGATACTGTCCAAAAAGGGTATCCCTCATGAAGTTTTAAACGCAAAGCAACATGAGAAAGAGGCTTTGATCGTTTCAAAGGCAGGAGAGAAAGGAGCGGTAACAATTGCTACCAATATGGCTGGTAGAGGTACCGACATCAAAGTCAAAGATGAGATACTTAAACTTGGCGGACTTCACATCATAGGTACCGAACGGCACGAATCAAGAAGAATTGACAATCAGTTAAGAGGTAGGACGGGACGTCAGGGGGACCCCGGTTCATCAAGATTTTACCTATCTTTGGATGATGACCTCTTAAGAATATTTGGCTCAGAAAAAATTGCATTTATTATGGACAAACTTGGTATGAAAGAAGGTGAACCCATTGAACACCCTCTTATCAATAAATCTATTGAAAATGCGCAGAAAAAAGTTGAAGCGATGCACTTTGAAATTCGTAAACACCTCCTTGAGTATGACAATGTAATGAATCAGCAACGTAACGTAATCTACTCTTTAAGGCGCGATATTTTAATGGGAAACGATATCGAGAATATCCTTAAAGAGAATATAGAAAATGTCGTTGATGGTTTATTTGAAGACTACGTAATAAACTCTGAAGTCATCGATGAAGAATTATTGCAAAAGAAAATAGCCGAAATCTTTAGTGTCGATTTTTCTTTTGAAGGGGTATCAAGAAAAACTGCTAACGAATACAGCAACAAACTGAAAGAAAAAATATTTGAAAAGTTTAGCAGTAAAAAAGAAGAACTCGGTGAGCATTTTATCGGCTTTTCAAGATTTTTGATGATGAATATTCTTGATAGTAAATGGAAAGAACATCTTTTAAACATGGACCATTTGAGAGATAGTGTAGGGTTGAGGGGGTATGGACAAAAAGACCCTTTAATAGAATACAAAAAAGAATCATATGTGCTTTTTGTAAATATGCTTAACAAAATCAATACTGATACCGTGAAATTTCTATTTAATGTAAAAATTCAGGTTGAAAGTGATGAAGAGCTTGAACTTAAGAGTCAAAACACAGAGTTAAAAGAGGAAAGAAGAGATATTTTTAACGAAAACTCCCAAGAAGATAATAAAAAATCCCCAATCAAAAGGGACACGCCAAAAGTGGGAAGAAACGATCCTTGCCCATGCGGCAGCGGAAAGAAATATAAAAAGTGTTGCGGTGCCAACGAAAACTAATTATTAAGGCATCAGCTTATTTTTAGCTGATGTCTATCTTTTATCACCAATTATAGCAAAGTGTTTTTTCAACCCATCGAAAACTTGTATATTTTCAAAGCCGGCTTTTAAAAGCTGTTTTTTTACAAGATCAGGGCAAACTCTTATGTCCAAAGGTGGACCCTCATTCATTTCAGCTTTCTTCCAATCAATGACCAACAATTTGCCCCCTTTTCTCAGAATTCTATACACATCTTTTAAAACTACCTCAGGCTCATTAAGCTCATGGTGTAAACTTATCATAACAGCAAGCTCTGCAATATCATCAGAAAGCGGTACTTTGGTTTCATCAGATTTCAGCGGAATAATTTCAGAATATTTAGTAACAATATTTTCTTTCATCCAATCAATCATTATGTCTGACAAATCGCAGGCATAAACTGTCTTACATTTAAACTCATTTAATAGAGCTACAGAAAAAAGTCCAGTACCTGCACCTATATCAACCAAGGTTTCAACATTTACAAGTCCAACAGCCTTTCTGATAAACTCTGGCGGGATATCCTTTAATCTTTCTATATTGTTAAGTTTTTCAAGCTTCTTAGGATTAAATTTTTTACCTTCCACTACCTCACCTTCTTGTTAATTTTATTTTAAACCAATAACCAATCAACTCACTCTTATTCTACTCTTCCATCCATCTTTTAGATTTTTCTAAAGCCTTTAACCACTTATTATATATTCTTTCTCTTTCATCATCCTTTTTAAAAGGTCTAAATTCCATTTCGACTTCTCTGAAAGATAATATATCATCAAAACTCCAAAAGTCACAGCTGACTGCTGCCACAGCAGCAGCTCCTAAGGCGGTTGACTCTGTTATCATTGGCCTTTCTATCTCTGTCCCTAAAATATCTGATTGAATCTGCATAAGGAGGTTATTCTTTGATGCACCGCCATCCACAGCAAACCTTTTAATTTTTAATTTATTATCTGTTATACTTTTAAATTCTTCAAAAACATCTTTTGTCTGAAAAGCTATCCCTTCGAGTGCTGCTCTTGCTATATGCCCCCTGTTTGTGCCCCTTGTAATCCCTATCAATAGTCCCCCTGCAAGTGAATCCCAGTGTGGAGCCCCAAGCCCGGTAAGTGCAGGGACAAAGTATACATTGCCGGAAGAATCTACACTTTTTGCAAGCTCTTCAATGTGTTCCGATTTTTCTATCATCCCCAAACCATCCCTCAGCCACTGAATAAGGGAACCTCCCACGAAAATACTCCCTTCAAGAGCGTATTCAAGCTTATTTTTAACCTTCCATGCCACTGTGCTGATAAGATTTTTACTGTGATAGACTTCATCTTTTGTGGACATCATCAAAAAAAGACCTGTCCCATAAGTGTTTTTTACCAAGCCCTCTCTCCATCCGCCGTGAGCAAAAAGGGAAGCTTGCTGATCACCAATTACACCACAAATTGGAATCTCTTTCCCGAAAAATTTTTTATCCACATAACCAAACATATGATCACTGGAATACACCTCAGGCAAAATTGATGCGGGAATTTCAAATAATTTTAACAATTCTTCATCGTACTCAAGATTGTTGATGTTAAATATTGCAGTCCTTGAACTGTTTGTAACATCGGTAGCGTGAACTTTTCCACCTGTAAGATAATATACAACAAATGAATCAACTGTACCAAATATAGCACTGCCATGGCTAACTGCTTTTTTTACTTCTTCAACATTTTCAATTAGCCACTTAATTTTTGTTACACTAAAATATGGGTCTAAAAAAAGTCCAGTTTTCTCTTTAACCATATCCTTATACTGTTCATATCTCCTGCAAATCTCTTCAGTCCTTCTGCATTGCCAAACGATTGCATTATATAAAGGATTTCCTGTTGTTTTATCCCATATTATGGCTGTTTCCCTTTGATTCGTAATCCCTAAAGCCAAAATATTTTCTACGCCAACTTGATCCACCACATTTTTCGCTACTTTCAAGGCACAGTCTAATATATCAAAAGGGCTATGCTCAACCCACCCCTCTTTTGGAAATATTTGAGGAAATTCTGAATAATCCATCGCTACTATATTACACTTTTCATCGAATATAACAGCCTTATTACCTGTAGTCCCTAAATCTAAAGATAAAATATATTTTGCCATAATCATCTCCCGGGATGTATTCAATCTTGCATTGAAGTTGCTCTTACACTTTTTCTAACAAACCGCCGCACCGCTTGCAAGCATATTTAGCCTTTTTGGTGATAATTCTTTTATGTCTGACCGAAGAAATATTATGTGTACCACAACTGCATTTATATTCGTATTTTTGAAACTGTCTCGCGGGGTTTACAGGCATATCATGAGTAGTCTTTGGATTTTTTAGACCCAGCAATATTGCGATATCTTTCCATTTTTTGCCATGAGGTTTACTGTTTTTGAAAACTTTATTAGTAACAAAATGTGCCACTTCATGAACTAATACTTCATTTACCATTCTTTCTGGAAACTCTTTGCATAATTTCCCGTTTAATTTTATTTCATTTGTTTTGGGAATAAAAAGACCTGCTCTTAACCCTTTCAGGTCATATGAAATCTTTAAATTTAAAAGGCTTAGCCCAAATTTATTTTTGATAATATTTTCTAATATAGAAAGCTTGGCGTTAACCAAATTTTCCCATTCGGCAATATGTTTCATTGAGAAAATTTAGCATAACAGTTTAACAAATTACAACAAAATATATTTAAAATTATGCACAATACCGTATTAAAATGTTAATTTTTCCGCAGCACTTTTAATGATTCTCTCTGTTGTATCCCAGTCAATACATTTGTCAGTAATTGAAACCCCATATTTCAGCTCACTCTTATTAGAACAGATCGGCTGATTACCTTCATTAATATTGCTTTCAATCATAACAGCTTTAATGTAAGCACAACCGTCATTAATCTGCTCTATCACACTTTCAAGTACCTTTGGCTGATTCCTGTGGTCTTTTAAAGAATTGGCATGACTGCAATCAACCATAATAGAATCTGGCAAGTTATTCTTTTGAAGTATATTTATTGCCTTTTCTATATCTTCAGGAAAGTAGTTAGGTTTTTTGTCACCCCCCCTAAGGACCAGGTGAACATTCGGATTACCAAGTGTTTTAACTATAGAGCTTTTCCCTTCAGCATTTATTCCCAAAAAACTATGAGGTCTTAGTGCTGCCTCCATGGCATCGCAAGCAATCTTAATATTTCCGTCAGTACCATTTTTAAAACCCACGGGGAATGAAAGCCCACTTGCCATCTCTCTATGTGTCTGTGACTCGGTGGTTCTTGCTCCTATAGCACCCCATGAAATCATATCAGATAAATACTGTGGTGTAATAGGATCAAGCATCTCGCAAGCAACAGGTAAATTTAAGTTTGTAATTTCGGATAAAAGTCTTCTTGCAATTCCAAGCCCCTTTGATATCTGATGACTACCATCCATATCCGGGTCATTTATTAACCCTTTCCACCCGATAGTGGTCCTCGGCTTTTCAAAATAAACCCTCATTACAATATATATTTTATCTTTTACCTCTTCAGAAAGCTTTTTTAATCGCTGCGCATAATCCATAGCAGCTTTTGGGTCGTGAATAGAGCATGGTCCTACTACTGCCATAATTCGTTTGTCGGTTCTATTTAAAATATTTTTGATTGTATTTCTACTGTATGTCACAAACTCAGCATCCTTTTCATTAAGCGGAAATATCTGTCTTAAATAAAAAGGGGCAACTATGGGGATCAATTCTTTTACATTTAAGTTATTAGTCTTTAACATTTTAAGCCTCACTAAATTTTTATAATTTTAACCAAACTATTACCTTTTATTTTTTAAGTCAAGCAATAATTGACTGCCTTCATCCTATTTTTTAATGTGATCTTTGACTGCGTGTGGAAAGTGAAATGTGAGACGTAAGACGTGAGAAGTGAAAGGTAAAAAGTGTTAAAAAGTTCAATGTTCAACGTTCACAAAAAAAAG
>NZ_JAJAFU010000025.1 GCF_020480685.1 Deferrivibrio essentukiensis | reverse complement strand
GAAAAATGTTTTTAAGAATATTGTTCGTAATTGTTTGTATTGTGGTAATTATTTCAGGCTGTTCCTACACAAAGCCTTATATTAAACAAAATTCTGTTTCACATCAGCAAGCTGAGGCTGACAAAGCTTTTAATGAATTGGATCAGGAAACCGGAGAGCCTCAAATTAAGGAACCAGTGTTTGACAAAACTGCTGATGAACCTTTATCACAAAAGCCAAAAACAATAGAAGAGAAAAAAGCTCCTTCTGACATAAAGGAAAAAAAACAGTCAAATGATACAAAATTTCCTTTAAAAGATGGACGTCCTGTATGGTTTTATGACGCAAATTATGACGGATATTTTGGGGCAATTGGTATTGCAAGAAAATCATCTGTAAGGGGTGGATATGCAGCTCAGAAAAGGCTTGCTAAAACATTAGCTCAAGCTGAGCTTGCCAAACAATTGAAGGTTTTTGTCAATACAGAGCTAAACATAGAAAGGACACGGATACTTTCCAAGGTAAGCGACACATATACGAGTAAATTAAGCTCTCTCTCTGTTCATAAGTCAGAACAGATATTGCAAAATGCTGTTATTCTCGATGAGTGGGTTGACCCTAAAAGTGGAGATTTGTACGTATGGCTGGTAATAGAGAAGTAATATGATAATTAGATATATTTAGGCAAATGGATATTGGTGATTTTAAAGATTTTTAATTGAATTTGATATTATATGTATATAAATTTGTACTAGTGGTTTTGTTGAAAAAAATACAATCTATTATCGGAGGTGTAAAATGGGTAAAAAAATTGGTGTTGTTTTAAGTGGTTGTGGAGTATTTGATGGAAGTGAGATTCATGAAGCCGTTTTGACACTTTTATATCTTGATAAGAAGGGTGCTGATTTAGTAATGATGGCACCAAATATTGAACAGATGCATGTTGTAAATCATCTTACCGGTGAGGTAAGTGAAGGTGAAAAAAGGAATGTATTAGTTGAGTCTGCAAGGATTGCAAGAGGTAATATAAAGGATATTAAAGATGTTTCTGTAAATGATATCGATGCACTTGTTTTTCCTGGTGGGTTTGGTGCTGCTAAAAACCTTTCTACTTTTGCGGTAGATGGCCCTGACTGCAAAATAGATGAAGATGTAAAAAGACTGGTTAAAGAAGTAATACAGGCTAAAAAACCTCTTGTGGCTATCTGTATAGCCCCTGTGTTGGTAGCAAAGGCACTTGAAGGGACTAACATCAAGTCATCAATTACAATAGGGACAGATGAGGGTGTTGCCGGTGCAATAGAATCTCTTGGAGCTAATCATATATCATGTCCGGTAAAGGAAGCTATTGTAGATAAAGAAAATAAAATTGTAACTACTCCTGCGTATATGCTTGGACAAAGTATTTCAGAAGTTGCTGCTGGGATTGAAAAAACTATAGATAAGCTTTTTGAACTGTTATAAAAAATGCGGGAGCTTAGTCTCCCGCCAAATTTTAGGAGGTATTTATTTTATAGTTTTAATTCTGATTTTGACGTGGCTACAATTATTCTGTGATTATCAAAAACTTCTTTAGCGACTTTTTTCAAATCATCTATTGTTACTGAATTAATTTTGTCAGTGTAATTGAAGTAGTAATCTTTAATATCAAGTGTAAATGAATATCCTATGTCATTTGCCTCAGAAGATGTTTTTTCCCTTTGGAAGACCATTTGACTTTTTAATCTATTTTTAGCTCTTGTAAGCATGTTGTCATCTATTTTTCCATCAATTATGTTTTTTAATATTTTATCTGTTTCATTGATAACTTTATTAAAATTTTCATCATCAGCAGTAAAATAGATTACAAAACTTCCTACAAATTTTTGTCCCATAGAGCCTGCATAAATAGACGTGACTAAATTTAATTCACTTTTTAATTTTGATTTTAAAATTGAATTCTCCCCACTACCTAAAATTTCAGTTAGTACATCAAGTGCATAAGTTCTTTGGTCAGTAATGGGAAAAGCTGGATAAACAATTGCAGCGTAAGTTTGGGTTAAATCCTTCTTGAAAACTTTAAAGTCGTCTTTGCTAAGCTGTATCTTTTTGTTAAGAGAGTAGCTTTTACCTGGGCTTACTTCTCTAAATTTTTCAAAATATTGAGTGGCAAGGGCCTTGGCTTCTTCATATGATATATCACCAACAACCACTAAAGTCATATTTTTAGGGTGGTAATATTTATTGTAGTAATCAACTATCTGTTTTCTTGTAAAATTTCTTATGTTATCCTCAGTGCCAATAATTTCCATAGAGTAGGGTGTATCAACATAAAGGGTATCAGAAATATATTTCCACATATCAAATGTAGGGTTATCATATTTTCTTTTAATTTCCTGTATAACTACAGGTCTTTCCTTGTCTATTTCATCTTTAATAAAGGTTGCATTGAAGACCATTTCACTAAGGACTTCAAATGCAACCTTTGAGTTGTAAGTTGGTATTGTAATGTAGTAAAAAGTGTAATCTTTGCTTGTAGCTGCATTCATTTGGCCGCCGTTCGATTCTACTACTAAATCTATTTCATCAGGTTTAAATTTTGTGGTGCCTTTGAAAACAAGATGCTCCAAAAAATGAGAAATTCCGTTTATTTCCGTTGTCTCATTAACAGAGCCTGTTTTCATCCAAACCTGAACCGAAGTAACCTTAACATTTGGAATGTATTTATAAACAAAGTCAACACCGTTTTTTAAGGTTGTTTCTTTAACAGCAGCAGTCAATGCGACCTCCATTAAGAGTATTATAAGCAAAGCAAGCAAAGATTTCTTCAACACTTTTTAACCTCAACATTATTTTGAGTTTATCATATTAAATAGAGAGTCTAGCATTACGTTATATGGTATAAGGCTATTAAACTCTCCTGCACTGATAGATTCCAAAAACTTATTATAGTTCACAAAAAATATTTGCTCTTCCTTTTCCAAAGATTTCAACCAGCTTTCTCCATGCTCAGTGTATTTTTGGCAAAAATCTTTTTGGAATAGTTTTATTCTGTTTAATAGGTTATCTCTGTTAATCCTATCCCAAGTAGTTGTTATATCAGTTTGTTTTATCCCTTTAATAAATAGTGGAAGGTTAAATAGTGAGCCTATGTTGAAGTAGTTTTTAACAGTTTTAGACATATCAAGCTTATTCTTTAATATAATTTCAAAAAGGTCAAATGCCGGTTTCATAAATTTGATATCACAAACTGCTTTTGAGATTCCCGGTTTACAGTTACAAGAGGTTAATTCTCCTAAAAGTAGATCATAGTTTTCTTTAAATTTACCTTTGAGATTTCCTGTAACAATTTTAGTTATATTCTTAAAGGTGTCCATATTTTCATTAATTAGCTTGAAGTTGTTGTCATTAATAAGCCAATTTGTTGCGACTTTTAGTGTTTTTTCAAGCTCAATCAGCATAGTATATTGGACTTTTGTATCAACTTTCAAATCAAGCTCTTCTATTTTTTTCCTTATTTCAGAAGTTTCAAGGAGTTTATCCGCAAAAAGGTATCTTTCTATAAGTTTGGCATAGGGCTGCCCTGTAGATTTATGAAGCTCTATGAAGAAAGGTATACCTGCTTGATTTACCGCTTTATTAACTGCCACTGTTGCTGTTATTTCATTTTTAAGTTTGTGTTCGTTAAAATACTTAGAATAATTTTTTATAACTGTTTTAGGATAATATTGAATATATTCCTGCTTTAGCAAATCTGAATCATGATTAAACTCGTTTACTGCGCTATCAAATAACATAATCTTTGTATATGCCAACAGTACTGCTAACTCAGGTCTTGTTATCTGTCTTTTCTCTTTTATAAAGTTAATATTTTCTATTTTAAAGTTTAAAAGCCCTATGCTTTGTAAATATTCTGCAGTATCAACATATGAAATTATGTTGTTTTCAGATTTTATTAAGTCACAACTTATAGTTTGAGTCTGCAAGTAATTATCCCTCAAAACAAGCTCAGTTACTTCTGGGGTTAATTTGGCTATGAGAGAATTTCTGGATTTCATACCTTTCAGTTCATTATTCTTCATAAGTACATCGAATAAGATTTTTAAGTTTACTTCATGGTCAGACATATCCACGCCAGCAGAGTTGTCAATTGCGTCGGTATTTATTAGACCTCCGTTTAATGCAAATCTTATTCTTGCTTTTTGGGTAAGTCCGAGATTGCCACCTTCACCTATTACTTTTACTCTTAACTCGGAAGCATTAACCCTCACATTGTCGTTTGCTTTATCACCAACCTCTTCATTGGTTTCAAAGTCATCTTTAATATATGTTCCAATTCCACCATTCCATAAAAGCTCAGCTCTAGCTTTTAATATATATCTGATTAATTCTTCCCCTGAAACGACATCAGTTGGTATATCAAAAACTTCTTTGATTTCAGGTGAAATTTCAATTTTCTTAGCGCTTCTTTCAAATATTCCGCCACCCTTGGAGATAAGCTTTGGATTGTAATCTTTCCAAGTGGACCTTGGAAGTTTAAACATCCTGACTCTTTCAATGTAGCTTGTTTCAGGATCAGGATTTGGATCAATGAATATATGTATATGGTTGAAGGCTGCTAACAGCTTAATTTTGTCGGAAAGCAGCATTCCATTACCAAAAACATCTCCTGCCATATCACCAATACCAATCACTGTAAACGGTTCACTCTGAGTGTCTTTTCCAAGCTCCCTAAAGTGTCTCTTTACAGATTCCCAAGCCCCTTTTGCTGTAATTCCTACTTTTTTATGATCATAACCGGCACTACCTCCCGATGCAAAAGCATCTCCGAGCCAGAACCCGTATTCTATGGAAACACTGTTGGCAATATCGCTAAATGTTGCTGTACCCTTGTCAGCCGCAACTACTAAGTAAGGGTCTTTTTCATCGTATATTACCACATTTTCAGGGTGAACTACTTTCTTACCTTTATAGTTGTCTGTAATGTCAAGAAGCCCTTTTATTAGTGTTTTATACTGGTTAATAACGTGCTCTTTATCTAATTCCCTGTCCTCATACCTTTTCTTGACGACAAATCCACCTTTTGAACCAACAGGGACAATTACTGTATTTTTTACCATCTGGGTTTTTACCAGCCCTAATATTTCTGTTCTGAAATCATCAGGTCTGTCACTAAATCTCAACCCACCTCTTGCAACCTTTCCACCTCTCAAATGTATACCTTCCATTTGAGCGCTGTGGACGTAAATTTCAAACATCGGTCTTGGCTCAGGCACTATGTCAAGCTCTTTTGATTTAATCTTGAATGAAATATAGTCTTTGCCAGGTATAAAGTAATTTGTTCTTACAATTGCTGTTATAACTTTGTAAAAATGTCTTAATATGTTATCTTCCTGTACTGATACGACCTTATCAATGTTATTTAAGATATTGTTTTCTATTGTGACAAAATCTCGCTTTTTTTGTCCCGGTTTGAATTTTTCATATAGATAGTCAATAAATAGTTTGGATATTTTACTGTTATTAATTAGGGCTTCATTCAAGCTTACTCTTCTATAGAGCGGATTTATTTGCTCAATATAGTTTCTTACAGTTCTTAAAAAGTCAATTTCACGATAGTTTAAATTTTCTATAATACATAAGCTGTTAATTTTGTCATTTTCTACTTTATCAGTGATTACATTTATTATTAGTTCAGGTAATATCTTAGAGTATTGCTCTTTGAACTGCTTTGGGTCATTAATGTCAGCAAGATGAATTGAATTAATAAAATAATTGTCATTTTCACATTTTACCTTGTAAGTAAACTCTTCATTGACTTTTATCCCTATATTATCAATCACTGGCATTATATCTGTTAATAGAATTCTATCTTTTGTGTATAGTTTAATTGTGGTTTTAGTATCATCAGTATAAAGGTTTGCGTTAATCCCTTTTAAATTGTCAAGGAATGAGATGTCTTCTCCCGCTTCGTGAGGTGTACACTTGGTTTTGTAAGTTTCAGAAAAAGCGTTTCCAAATTTTTGAAATAGCTGATCACTTTTTATACCGGAAAATCTGATTTTTAATTCTTCATATAGTTCATCTTTCCAGTCCTTTATAAGCTCTTTTATTTGGGTTTCAATTAGTTGTAAATTTAACTTTTCAAGTGACTCTATATGTTTGATATAAAAATGAAAGTGAGCAAAAACATATCCGTGATCATCATTTCTTACCGAAACATCCAAGGTATAAGCGTCAAGAGCATTTTGAAAAATTGTTTTAATGGCAAGCATTGTCTCTGTTGAGAATTTTTCTTGGGGGAAGGTCATGAATACATAGTAATTCTTTAGTGGTTTAAAACTTTTTGTATAAAAAATGACTTGGTTTTTTCCATGCATGGAGAAAACAGTTTTAAAAATATTAATTAAAGTTTCTTTATCGAGAGAGATAATTTCAGTTTTAGGAAATGCATCAAGCATATCTATAAGCCATTTGTGATCATGAGAACCGTTAACAAATCCAAAATGGTCTACAATTTCGTCCATTTTGTGCTTTACTATGGAGATGTTATAAGGTGGCGTTTTTAATGCATCTTTTGAGAAGATTCCTATCATTGATATTAATGTTAAGGAATCTCCTTTGTCATCTACAAGAATAATTCTATCATAGTTTTTTCTTTTTTTGACTTTTGAGGAATAGAGTGCTTTATCTACAACGATGGGGTAACCGTTCACAAATTTAAAAGATTTATTTTTAAGGGCTTTTATCATGTTAGGAATTATTCCGATTGTTCTGTTGAGCTTGTATACCCCATATTGTTCAAGTTTGTAAGTTTCATCCTTTAAGTTGATATCATTCAATATCCTTATCCCTTGAAGAATGAAATTGTTGTTATTTATCCACTGTAAGAAAGATGAGACTTCATTTGATTTATTTTTATAATAAAGGGTTAAGTTGTCGAGCATTCTGCTCATATCAGGGTAATCATCAACGGTAAGGCAAACTTCATCATAAATTTTATTTAATTCGTCAGATATATTTTTTAGATCTGATGGCTGTGCATCTTGAATGAAAATTACTACAAAAGATTCATTTTTAGTACCAATTTGTGGCTTATCTACTTCTGTAATATCACCTTTTGCGTTTCTTTTTACGCTAAAAATTGGGTGAAGTATAAATTGACTGTTCAGATTTATTTCATAAAAATATTCCCTTATGCTATCAACAAGAAAAGGTCTGTCATCTGTATTCATAACTATTATTGAAAAATTACCTATGAAAAAATCGTTATTGTATGGTTCAATAACAGTTTGCAAATATTTTTTCTTTTTTCTGCTGTTAAACGTATCGAAAAGTTTTACAGTAAAGTTTAAAATATCTTTATCGCTAAGTATTTCGATAAGGTTGTAAGGAACACTTTTTATAAATATTTTTGCAAAATTATAAAAAGGTTGATTAGATTTTTTGAACCCACTAAAGATGTTCTTGATTTTTTCTTCGTAAAATAATTCATGTTTTTTATACTCAGCTTCTGAGTCTTTTGAGAATGTAATGTTATACATTTTACACCCCTTATTTTATTTGTTAATTACTTTTATATTAAAAACCATTTAATGACAAGCAATTAATTTTATTTGTATAAAATTATTTTATTAACTATTAAAACATTATCTTATTAGAAAACTAACTATTCATTCATTATTATATCATAAAAAATGGCGTAAAATTATTATTTTAAGTATTCTGAAACAATTTTAAGAAGCTTTGAAAGTATCCTTCCGGTAAGACCCCAGATAATGAGATCTTTGTAGGGGTAAAAATAAACGGTAACTTTATCATCTTTTCTGACCCATGTTTCTCTCCAATGTTGGCAGGTGAAAAAATATTCTATAGGTACAGAAAAAACTCTTTCAACCTCACTTTTTTGAAAATTCAAATCTTCAATTTTAGTGTTAGAGTTGATATAACCTAAAAAAGGTGCAACCTTAAATTTGTGTATAGACATTTCATCATCAAGTCTGCCAATTATTTCAATATGGCCTGCGTTTATTCCTATCTCTTCTACAGTTTCTCTAATGGCTGTAATTTCTAATGATGAATCATTTTTTTCTTTAAGTCCGCCCGGGAAAGAAACTTCTCCCGCATGAGTGGGTAATGTGCTGAGTCTTTTCGTGAATATGATTTCATATCCCAAAGAGGACTTGATAATAGGAATCATTACGGCAGCCAATCTTTCTTCCTGATTAATATATATTGGTTTCCTTTTGTTTAAATCCTTTTTCAATTTATGTAACATCATAATGTAAAAAGAAGGCTGACAAAGGTCAGCCTGTTATATTAATTCGTAAAACTTTTCAATTGCTTTATCTAGTTTAGTTATATCTTTTCCACCAGCTTGGGCGAGGTCTTTTTTACCACCGCCCCCACCGCCGGTAACTTTTGCAACTTCTTTTACAATTTCACCGGCACTATATTTATTAGTAAGGTCATCCGTAACACCGCATAAAAATGTTACTTTGTCATTTGTGGCACTGACAATAAGTATTACTCCGCTCTTAATTTTAGATTTTGCAATATCCATTGTATTTCTCAAGTGAGAGACATCAGCTTCTCCAAGATTTAATACAAGTGTATTGATATTGTTAATAGATTTAATATTTTCAAGGAAGGCATCAATTTTACCAGCTTCCTCTTTTGATTTTAACTTTTCAATTTCTTTAGTTAACTGCTTAATATTTGAAGCAAGCTCTTCAACTTTAGAAATTACATTTTCTCTTTTTGTTTTAAGTGCTGTTTCAAGTTCAGACACAATCTGCTCACTATCCGATAAAAAATTAAACGCATGGATTCCAGTAACAGCTTCAATCCTTCTTACACCCGCTGCAACACTTGATTCACTTATTATTTTAAATAAACCAATCTCTCCTGTATTATCAACATGGCAGCCACCACAAAGCTCAGTTGAAAAATCTTTAACACTAACTACCCTGACAGTTTGTCCGTACTTTTCCCCAAAAAGCGCCATTGCTCCTGATTTAATGGCATCTTCAATATTGCTATATGTTTTTGTTACGGGAGCATTTTCTTGAATCTCTGCATTTACAATTTCTTCGACACGCTTAATCTCTTCTTTTGAAAGAGGTGAGAAGTGAGCAAAGTCAAACCTTAACCTTTCAGGTGTAACCAATGAGCCTGCCTGCCTTACATGGTCACCCAATACCATTTGTAGTGTTTTGTGCAACAAGTGCGTTGCCGTATGATTTTTTTCAGTAGCTTTACGTAGATTTTTATCAACAACAGTGTCAGCTGAATCTCCAACAAGAAATTTTCCTTTTAGTACTTTACCTTCATGGATTATGAGCTTATCGGCAATTTTTTTAGTGTTATCCACTGCAAATATTCCATCTTCAGTTTTGATAATACCTTTATCGCCAACCTGACCTCCACCTTCAGGGTAAAAAGTAGTTTTTTCAAGAATAATTGCTCCTGCGTCACCTTCCATTAGCGTATCAGTTTCTTTGTTATTTTTTATTAATGCTTTGATTTCAGAGTTTAATGATAATTTATTGTAGCCATCAAATTCAGTTTTTATTTTAGAAGCTAAATTTAGGTATATTTCAGGGATTTTTTCTTCTCCGCTTCCTGCCCAAGATTTTTTAGCTTTTTCTTGCTGCTTAAGCATCTCTTCATTAAAACCTATCATATCGAGGATAAAACCATTATCTTCGGCAATATCTTGCAAAAGGTCGGTAGGGAATCCGTATGTATCATAAAGCTTAAATATTTCTACCCCTGGAAGTTCTTTTTTATCTTTATACTTTTCAAGTAATTCACCTATTATTTTTAGACCTGTCTCGAGTGTATTTTTAAATCTTAACTCTTCATTTATAACAACCTTAGAAATATATGTTTTTTTATCAATAAGCTCTATGTAATGGTCACCCATAAAATCTACAACAAATTCACATACTTTGTAAAAAAATGTATTATCAAAACCTAACATTTTTCCGTGGCGCATAGCCCTTCTCATAATTCTTCTTAAAACATACCCTCTACCTTCATTTGAAGGGATAACACCATCAGAAATTAGGAAAGTAGTAGAACGGCTATGGTCTGCAATTACACGGATGCTGACATCATCTTTTTCATTGGCGCCATATTTTTTTCCTGCAAGACTAGCGATATATTCTAATATCGGCTTGAAAAGGTCAGTGTCGTAATTACTGTTAACTTTTTGGACAACTGTAGTAATTCTTTCAAGCCCCATACCTGTATCAATACTTGGTTTTGGGAGAGGAGTAAGCTTACCGCTTTCATCTCTGTTAAACTGCATAAATACAAGATTCCAAAGCTCCAAATGTCTGTCACATTCACAATCTGGATTACAATCGGGTCTTTTACAACCAACTTCAGGGCCTTGATCAATATGAATTTCCGAGCATGGACCGCACGGCCCAGTGTCACCCATTGACCAAAAATTATCTTTTTCTCCGCGTCTTTCTATTTTGTTTGCTGGGATACCGATTACTTTATTCCATATTTCAAAAGCTTCATCATCATCATTATAAACGGAAACAAAAAGTTTATCTTTTGGAAGTTTGAGCCATTCTGTTAAAAATTCCCACGCATATTTTATTGCGTCCTCTTTAAAGTAATCGCCGAAAGAAAAGTTTCCAAGCATTTCAAAAAATGTATGGTGCCTTGCTGTTCTTCCTACATTTTCAAGGTCGTTGTGTTTTCCACCTGCTCTTACAACTTTTTGACAAGTTACGGCTCTACAGTAATCTCTTTTTTCATTGCCAAGAAATACATCTTTAAATTGGTTCATTCCTGCATTTGTAAAAAGTAATGTCGGATCATTTTCCGGCACTAATGAAGATGAAGCAACTCGAGTATGCCCTTTTTCTTCAAAGAATTTTAAAAACAACTCTCTTATTTCTTTGCCAGTCATAAATTCTCCCATATATTCATTTGTTTTTTAAGTTTTCGAGATATTCTGCCCATTCAATTGGAAGCATATATTTCTTTTTGTTATTACATTCTTTGCAAGCAGGTACTACATTTCCTTTAGTGGTTTTACCGCCTCGTATAAGTGGAACAATATGATCCATTGTCAACTCTTCTGGTGAAAATTTTCTGCCACAATAATGACAAATGCCTTGTGATATTTGATTTTTCCACCATTGTTTTTTTCTTAAAGCTCTGGCTTTGTCTTTTTCCTTTTTTATTTCCGATTCGGGTATATCAGATATAAAAAAACTGTTTACAAGCATCAAAGAATTATAATAAAATGCCACGCTTTTTCAACAGTTTTTTAAAAGGGGGATATATGAAAGAGAGCATTTTGGATATCTATGGATTTAAAAATGTTGCACAAGTTAATAGAAACTTGACAACACCAGCACTTTATGAGGCAATTGTCAAAAGGAGTGAGGGGATTATTGCCCATTTAGGACCTGTTGTAGTTAGGACAGGGCATCATACTGGAAGGTCAGCAAACGATAAATATATTGTTGATTTACCTAGTACAAGTGATGTGTATTGGTCTAAAGATAACAAACCGATAAGTAAAGAATCTTTTGAAAAAATCTACAGCAAGATTAAGGCTTATTTGCAGACGAAAGAGATTTTTGTTCAAGATTGCTATGCAGGAAGCGATGAAGAAACAAGGCTTAAGGTTAGGGTAATTTCCGAGTATGCATGGCACTCACTTTTTGCAAGAAATATGTTTATAAGAGAATTAAATAAAGAAAACCTTGAAAACTTTAAGCCTGATTTTACCGTGATAGATTTGCCAAGATTTCATGCTAATCCTGATGAAGATGGAACAAACTCTGAGACATTTATAATAGTAAATTTTGAAGAAAAACTTGTCTTGATAGGTGGTACAAGCTATGCAGGCGAAATAAAGAAATCAATTTTTACAGTTATGAATTACTTGCTACCTAAAAAAGATATTATGTCTATGCACTGTTCAGCCAATGTAGGAGAAAATGGTGATGTAGCACTATTTTTTGGACTATCTGGAACAGGAAAAACAACTCTTTCAACAGACCCAGAAAGATATTTGATTGGGGATGATGAACACGGTTGGAATGATAGCGGTGTTTTCAATATTGAAGGTGGATGTTATGCAAAGGTGATTAATCTTTCTAAAGAAGCTGAGCCTGATATATATGAAACTACTAGAAAATTTGGGACAGTTTTGGAAAATGTTGCAATTGATGTTGAAACAAGGAGAATTGACCTTGACGATGATTCTCTCACTGAAAATACAAGAGCTTCTTACCCTATTACTCACCTTCCTAAGATTATAGAAGATGGTAAAGGTAAACATCCAAAAAATATTATATTTTTAACATATGATGCTTTTGGCGTATTGCCTCCGGTAGCAAAACTTAGCAAAGAGCAAGCGATGTATCACTTTGTTTCAGGGTATACTGCTAAGGTTGCAGGGACGGAAAAAGGGGTTACAGAGCCTAAGGCGGTATTTAGTGCATGTTTTGGGGCACCTTTTATGGTACATCACCCGTTTAGGTATGCAGAGCTTTTGGGAGAAAGAATAACGAAACATGATGTTACATGTTGGTTAGTAAATACAGGGCTTACCGGCGGGCCGTATGGAGTAGGTGATAGATTTAAAATTAAGCATACAAGGGCAATTATAAAATCTATTTTAAATGGAAGTTTGGAAAAGTCAGCATTTGTAAGAAATGAAGTGTTTGGCTTTGGCATACCAAAAGAAATCCCTGGTATTCCTGAAAATGTTGTACATCCTGAGCTTGCTTGGGAAGATAAAGATAAGTACAATGAAAGTCTAAAAAATTTAGCTAAAAACTTTGTAGAGAATTTCAAAAAATTTCAATCTGATGATAAAACAGATATTGCTAAAGGTGGACCTAATATATAAAAAAGGGCAGTTTTACTGCCCTTTTTCTTTAAAGTGAATTTAGTTCTTTTTCAAAAATATCTTTATAGCTATTCATAGAATTTAAATCGGTGGCTTCAAACCTCATTACTAATACAGGTTGTGTATTGCTTGCTCTTAATAGCCCCCAACCTTTTTCAAAAATAACTCTAATACCGTCAATTGTAATAATATCTTTTACTCCAAACTTATTGTTCTTTTTATATTCGTCAAACTTTTTAGCCAAATTTTCAACTATTTCAAATTTTCTTGATTCTTCACATTCAAACCTTATTTCCGGAGTATTATACACTTTTGGAACATTTCTTAAAAGGTCTGACACTTTTGTTATTTTGCCTGATATTAGTTCATTTACATAAGATTCTAAAAATCTTACTGATGAGTAGATTGCATCATCATATCCGAAATATCTGTCCGCAAAAAATATGTGACCACTCATTTCTCCGGCAAGCTCAGCATTTGTTTCTTTTAATTTTGACTTTATCAGGGAATGTCCGGTTTTCCACATTATTGCATTTATGCCATCTTTTTTTAGCTCATCAAATAATACCTGAGATGCCTTTACATCGGCAATAATTGTAGGTCTTTTTATAGTTTTAGCAATCTCTCTGGCGAGAATAAGTATGAGCATATCCCCCCAGATTACATTTTGCTCATTATCAACAACCCCAATTCTATCGGCATCCCCATCATAAGCAACAGCAAAGTCTGCATTTGTTACTTTTATCTTATCTTTTGCATCTTTTAAGTTTTCTTCAACAGTTGGGTCTGGATGATGATTTGGAAAGTTACCATCATATTCACAATATAACTCAACAACATTTACTCCTAAGTTTTTGAAAATCTCTGGAGCCACATCTGAGGCTACTCCGTTACCTGCATCAAGGACGATAGTTATTTTTCTGTCAATATTGTTAATTTTTTCTTTCAAAGTTTTAAAATGCTCTAAAGTCCACTTTATATATTCCCGCTTTATGTCATAAGTTGAATGGCTACCTTTCTCTTTTTCTTCTCTGTATCCATATTTTAAAAAATCTTCATACATGGAAGTGATAAGCTCAGAGTGGTAAGTAGATTTGCCTATACCAAGCTTCATTCCGTTATAATCAGACGGGTTGTGACTCCCTGTAATCATTAAAAAAGCATCTGTTTTGAGATGAAATGCGCTAAAATAGGTTACAGGGGTAGGGCAGTGTCCGAGCTCTATAACATTACAGCCTGCATCATTTAGCCCTTTTAAAACACCTTTGAATATATCGTCAGAAGATATTCTAACATCCCTTCCAACAGATACGACCGGATTATTTTTTTGTAGTTTTTCCTTTATTTGATAGCCAAAAACATTAGCAATATTGCAAGCTATTTCTTGGTTAAAAGTTTTTGGTACAATACCTCTTATGTCATACTGTCTAAAGATTTCTTTTGGTAACATATGCCCTCCTTAATTCTTTAATATAAAATTCAAAAAAAAGTTTATTTTGTTAAAATTTATGTTATAATTTACATATGAAAAAAATAGCATGTTTTATTGAAAATTACAACATACTTCAAAAAGTTCAAAAGTATAGTGAACTTGAAGAGATTGATTGTGTGAATTTTGTAGATAACCCCTGCGAAATCGACTATGGCTTTATTTTTTATATTACTGATGTTGCGGATTCTGAACAAAAGTTTGATTGTGGTGAATTGCCTATTGTCATTATTGGACAAAAGGAATCTAAAAAATGTGTGTATGAACTAAGTGAATCATTTGACATCATTCAGTTTAGAATGTTGATAGATACTATTTATCATGGTGGTAAGATTGGTTTTTTTTCAGATGGATTTTACCCAAAATTTATTCATAAAGAATTTATTATACGTAACAATATCTTTGAAGTAGATAAAATTGTTTACAATATTACAAAAGAATTGAGTTGCTTTTGTAGTATTTCAGACATTCAAAAGCTTAGGATAGGACTATCTGAAATCATTACTAACGGGATTGAGCATGGTAACCTTGAAATAACCGGTGATGAAAAGTTTGAAAGTACGGAAAAAGGGACTTATACGGATATGCTAAATGAGAGACTTCAAAGGGATGAATTTTCTAAAAGATATGTTACCGTTAATATCTTTTACAATAATGAATATTTTGAAGTAAGAGTTACAGATATGGGTAAAGGTTTTAATGTGAAAAAAGCAAGTGAAAAGAATGAAGATGATTTATTAAAGTTACATGGCAGAGGAATAATGATAGCTAAGATGTATTTTGATGAAATAGAATACAATGAAAAAGGGAATTCAGTTAAACTTTACAAGAGGTTTAAGTGCTAAAAATCTTAGGTTGTCGTGGTACTAACAGTGTGTATGGTGTAGAGTTTAATAAATATGGATCATACACATCATCACTCATTGCAACTTTAGGTGATAGAGCTGTTTTATTTGATATGGGGACGGGTGTTCAGAGCTTAACAAAGCAGGACTTGGACGGAATCACTGAGTTTAATATTTTCTTTTCACATTTACATTGGGATCATTTGATCGGCATATTAGGGTTTAAACCATTATTTTATAAGGACGTTAAAATTAATTTTTATGTTAGTGAAAAATATGGCTTTAAAGGGATAGATGAATTCTTGTCAAATATTTATAAAAAACCATTTTTTCCTGTTGGGATAGAAGTATTTAATGCTAAATTGAGCCTCAAGTTGGTTTCGAATCAGAAAAAATTTTCCTTTGAAGGTATTGATATAGAATATATGGCTGGAAATCATCCTAATGGTGCATTGGTTTATAAGATTTATACTGATGATAAGAGGTATATTTATGCAACAGACTATGAACATTCTGATCAGTCTGATAACAGTCTAATAGAGTTTGCAAGGAGAGCTGATTATTTAATATTTGATACCACATATTTCCCCGATGATTATGAAGGTTTAATTGATGGTGTGTCTAAGAAAGGATGGGGGCACTCTACATATGTAAAGGGTTGTGAAATAGCCAAGAAAGCAAATGTAAAGAGTTTGGTATTATTTCACCATAATCCAGAATATACAGATAAAGAGCTTGAAAAGATGCATTTGTTGGCACTGAAAATATGCCCAAACACGATTATTGCAAAAGATGGAATGCTTTTATAGCTTTTTTTAAGATAGCATAAATTGCCATTATTCCAATTTTGTAGCTTTATGTCGCAATATTATTTTTCTTTTTTAATTCCGCTGATAACCATAGTTTAGCTCTGATTTTATTTGATTTACTTTCTCTGTACCTTGTGTAATTTCACCTGTTATAAATAGTTTTCAAATTGTTGGTATGGATATTATATTGATTACTCTAAAATATTTAGGGTATTATAAGGCTAAAATAGTTATAGTACTAAGCGCTTGTTAAAAATAGTGATATATCAAAGTATAAAATTAACAAATTGTACAAATTAAAAAAGGCCCCATAAGGGGCCTTTAATATATTACTTTTTAATTCCTGCGATTTCTTCAAGCATATCAGTAGTAACAGATTTTGGTCTTTCAATAGGATAACCAAGAGCTCTGTCCCAAGTAATGTTAGCAAGAACACCAAGGGCACGACCAACACCAAACAATACAGTGTAGAAATCGTACTCAGTAACACCGTAGTACCACTGAATAACACCAGACTGAGCGTCAACGTTTGGCCATGGATTTTTAGCTTTACCATGCTCCATAAGAACTTTTGGAGCTACTTCATAAATCATGCTAACAAGCTGGAATAATGGGTAGTCCTTAAGCCCAGGAGTCTTAAGACAGAATTCTCTTTGTGAAGTATATCTTGGGTCAGTTTTTCTAAGAACAGCGTGACCGTATCCAGGAATAACCTGACCTGAATTAAGTGTATCCCAAAGAGCTTTTTCCAACTCTTCTTTAGTAGGAAGTTTACCACCAAGTTTTTGCATAAAGTTTTGTGTCCAAGCAAGTACTTCTTGGTTAGCAAGACCATGAAGTGGACCTGCAAGGCCGTTAATACCGGCTGAAAGTGAGTAGTAAGCATCAGAAAGAGCTGATGCAACAAGGTGAGTTGTATGAGCTGATACGTTTCCAGATTCGTGGTCAGAGTGAAGAATGAAATACATTCTTGCAACATCATCATAAGGTTTGCCGATGCCCATCATGTGAGCAAAGTTTCCACCCCAGTCAAGCTCAGGATTTGGAGCAATTGGAGTATCTCCCTTATACTTCATTCTGTAGATATAAGCAGCGATTGTTGGTAATTTTGCAAGAAGATTGTTACAATCTTCATACATATCTTCCCAACAAGTCATCTTGTTGAATTTACCTGCTGCATAGTTTTTAGCAAAAATAGACTCTCTCTGCATAGCAAGAATTGCCGCTGAGAACATAGTCATTGGGTGAGTATCTCTTGGCATAGTTCTTAAAATGTCCCAAACATATTCAGGAACTTGTGAGCGAGCTTTCCAGTCAGCTACTACTTCAAGAGTTTGCTCCATTGTAGGAACATCACCAGTGAGAAGCAACCACCAAAAACCCTCTACGTAAGGATATTCTGAACCAGGCACTTTTGGCAAAGCTGCAAAAGTCTCAGGAATAGTCATCCCTCTAAAACGAATACCTTCCATAGGGTCAAGGTAAGAAATATCTGTAACTAATGATTTTATTCCTCTCATCCCACCAATAACTTGCGAAATTGTAACCTCTCCAACCTTAACATCACCATATTCTTTAACAAGTCTGGTAGTTCTAGGTCTGTGTGCTTCAATCTTCTTGGCTAATACTTCCTTTAATGACATATAAACCTCCTTGGAATTAGTGTTCTTATTTTTTAAACCGTTGTTTATTTTTTAGCATTATAATTTTCTATTGTCAACGATTTTATTGTATATTGTATACAAAATAATGTAATTTTTTGTATGTTATATCCTTAATTTAATTAGTAAATAAAGGCTATTTGTAAATTTTATTGATTTGGAAGATTAGTTATATAACGACGATATGATAAATAAACGTTTTTTGAATATAGTGCTTGATTTATAATTAAATCAGAATTATTAAAAATAACTATGATTGGATTTATATTAGTCATCTTTAGTGCCTTCACCCACTCTTGTTGGAATATTCTATTAAAAAAATCTAATAATAAATACATATTTAATTACCAGATGCATCTGGTAAACCTTTTTATTTTTACAATAATTACCGTATTTTTTTTCAAAAACAGTTTAATGTTTGATTTAAGAACAATATTTTTAGGGCTTTTAGCTGCTATTTGTTTTACACTGTATCATCTATGTTTATCAACTAGTTATAACTTAACAGATGCATCTCTTGTATATCCAATAACAACCGCATCCCCACTTCTCGTTGTTATATGGGCTAAGTTTTTTATAGGTGAAGAAATTTCATTTTTTGGGTTATTTGGAATATTAATAATACTTATTGGTGTGATGATAATGCATTCCACCAAAATGAAAGTTAGCCTTGATACAAAAGGAATAATATTTGCAATCTTGTCAGCAGTATTTTACTCTTTTGGGGCTATTGTTGATAAGTTTGGTGTATCTAATAGTAATTTCATATTATATGTTTACTCACTTGTTGTTTTTATGACGATGTTTTTGACAATTCAGGCGAAATTAAAATATAAGAATCATTTAGAAGAATTTGATAAAAATAAAATATATGTTTTAATTGGTGGGGTGATAATATTCTTGTCGTTTTTGAGTTATAGATTAGGGCTTGTATATATGAATGTTTCTTATGCTACATCTTTACGTCAAATTAACGCTGTTTTTGGAGTCTTGCTTGGAATCTACTTTTTAAAGGAAAAATTGTATTTGAAACGAATTGTAGGGGCAATAATTATATCTATAGGTGCCTTCATAATAAAATTGAACATATAATGGCATATATTATGCTATAATATATTTAGCAGTAGTGGAACAACCACGCTGTTAGAAGGATCGTCCATTGCCGGCAGGATGCCGGCTTCTTTTTCAACTACTTATTCTGCAATAATAATTACCTCTTTTCCTTTTAATGATTCGAGCTCTTTTAAACTTAATTCAGTCGTAATTACAAGTGTAGATTTTCCATTTTCATCTACTCTGCCCGGTCTGATATGAATAACTTTTCCATTAAATCGGAATTTTTTTCTCACTTCACTTTTTAAGCGGCTGTTATTGCCAGTGTTTCCTATAACTGCTATAGTAGGGAATAGTATATTATCCATATTGACCTCTTAATTTCAATCGGTAATTAAATAACAAACTTTAATTTTATTATGGAATTGCTTTGAGAAATAGAAGAAAATATGTTGATTATTTAGTCATAAAATTCATCTATAAATGTGTGGTCTAATATTCCTAAGGCTTCTCTTTGAGTTTTATATTCATTAATATATTTTTCTTTTAACTTTAACATCTTCTCAATCTTTATTTTTGATTTAGTTGTTTTATTTTGAACATTCTCCAAAACTTTATCGTATATTTTTTTCTTTTTTCGTTTTAATAATGGTATTTTTTTTTCGATTTTAATAAGTATTTTTTCGTTTCGAGCCAAAAAATGTTTTTCTTTTTCTATTAACGTGCAGATGATATCTACTTTTTTCCCATACCTGGAAAGTGTTTCAGATTTCATCATGTTGATTTCATTGTTTAGTTGTGATAAGTCAAACATAAACATATTATTTCAAAAAGGTTGGACAAATGCAAGAAAGAATAAATCGGGTGTATTTATTACTTGAAGAGCATTATGGGAAAACCGGATGGTGGCCTGCCGAATCGATATTGGAGATAATTGTAGGGGCTGTCTTGACCCAAAATACCAGTTGGGCAAATGTCGAGAAAAGCATCAAAAATCTTAAAGAGAATAGTATGCTTGATTTTCAAAAATTAATCAATGTAAATGATGAGTTTTTGAAATCTTTGATTAAGCCATCAGGGTTTTACAATTTAAAAGCTAAAAGATTGAAAAATGTGCTTAATTTTTTTAATGAATTTTGCGGTGGTAAGTTTGACAATATTAAAAATAAAAATGTTTACGATATTAGGAAAAGTCTACTGACAGTTAATGGTGTAGGTAAGGAAACTGCCGATTCAATAATTTTGTATGCTTTAAATATGCCAATATTTGTTATAGATGCATATACTAAAAGATTATTTAAAAGACTTGGGATTAATGATTCGGAAGATTATGATAACTTGCAAGAAATGTTTCATAAATTAGTAGAGCCAAGCGTAGATGTTTATAAAGAATATCATGCGTTTATAGTGAACCTTTGTAAGGACTTTTGTAAAAAAAAGCCTAATTGTGAATTTTGCCCTTTAAAATCTCTTTGTAATTACTATAATAATCTTTGCTGGTCGGGTGATCGCTCGGGATAATCTCGGGAGGAAAGTCCGGACACCATAGAGCAGGGTAATCGGTAACACCGATACGTCGAAAGGCGTGGAAAGTGCCACAGAAAATATACCGCCGAGCACCTCACTTTATCTATTTGAGCAAACAATAAAACTCATATTATTGAGTGCTATTTTTAAGCCAAATACTACCAATGAGGTGCTTGGTAAGGGTGAAAAGGGGAGGTAAGAGCTCACCGCCTGTCTGGTGACAGTCAGGGCATGGTAAACCCTACCCGGTGCAAGGCCAAATAGGCAAGTGTTTGAGGGCTGCTCGTCCGATGCTTGCGGGTAGGCTGCTTGAGGCAAGTAGCAATACTTGTCCCAGATAAATGATCACCACCTAAGAGATTAGGTACAGAATCCGGCTTACAGACCAGCAAAAAAAAGCAGCCTTAATAGGCTGCTTTTTTTACATTAAAGTGTCACTCCAGATATTTTCAGCCCAGCTGAGCTGATGTTTGGCATCAATTTTTGATCTTGTTTTAGGTGTCCCGGAAGCTCCCTTTATTGTAATAGTCCTTTTTACATTTTCGTTGTATTCATATACAGCAGTTACCCATATAGCTTCGGTATCACTTACCATACTGTAACATGCGTTTGCCATAAATGGTTTTGGCGGCATCTTTCCATTTAACGATGATACTACAGACTCAGCTACTACTTTACCCATAGAATTTGCAATATAGCCTGATTTTGGAACAGTTCCTACACTACCTGTATTTGTAGAATCACCAATTACATACACATTTTTAAATATCTCTGATTCAAAAGTGTATGAATTTACAAATGCCCAAAGCTTATCTTCCTTAATAAGCCCAAGTTTAAATGCAGTATTTGAAGCTTTTTGATTAGGTATGAAGTTTATTATATCACCTTTAATTTTTCCTTTATTTGTATCTATTATCATATTTTCAGCATCAATATTTTGAACTTCAACTTGGCTAAAGTATTCGAGTTCTCTACGGTAGAAATTGTTCCAAGCAGCTTTAAATAGTTTCCCTTTGGAAGTAACGTCATCGTTGGAGTCAAGTATTATTATTTTCCCACCCAAGTTATTCCTTTTTATAAAATTGGCAATTAATGATGCTCTTTCATAAGGCCCTGGTGGACAACGGTAAGGAGACTTTGGAACCCTTAAAATTACAGTGCCTCCTTTTTTAAGCTCACTTAGCTGTTGTCGTAGTATTTCAGTTTGCTTACCGGCTTTCCAGGCATGAGGAATTTTGTCAGTTAGATTTAATGAGTAACCAATGTTATTATCTTCAATAAAACCTATACCAGGAGATAGTATCAGTTTATCATATTTTAGTACGCCTTTTGTAGTGATAAGTGTATTGTTTTCCGGGTTTAGTTCCAAAGCTTCTGCCTGCAAGATTTTTATTCCGTAGTTTTTTTCAAGTAAGTCATATTTGAATGTAATGTAATTCATATCCTTTAATCCAACAATTACGAGGTTGGAAATAGGGCATGAAACAAAATAACTATTTTTTTCTATCAAAATAACTTCTATAGTAGGGTCATTGAGTTTGATATATTTTGCTGCTGTAGCGCCTCCAAAACCACCACCCACAACAATAACTCTCTTACCTTTTTTTGGTATAACTTCCGAATGGTATTTACCTGCGCATCCAAATATTGACAACCCTGCTACACCAACTGTGGTATTTTTGATAAAACTTCTCCTATTAATGTTTGACATATTATCCCTCCTATCGTCTTATTGAAGAGAAATAGTTGGCAAGTGCTTCCAAGTCATCATCACTGTATTCACTCACAAAAGACATTTCATCACTTTTTAGCACACTATTTTTATAGTCTAATAAAACCTGCTTTAAGTAAAAGACAGGCTGACCGGCTATTCTTGGGTAAGCCTCAATACCTTCACCAAGTTTGCCATGACAGTCATAACATACTTCAGCAATTTTTTTACCTTTATTCGCCAGATTATTATCATAAATTTTGTTGGTATTTACCCATTTTTTGCTTGAAAAGTAATTTGCAACAAAATTAATCCTTTCGTCGCTGTAGCCTTTTGCTATTTTATTCATGACTGAGCCTGCTTTTTCATCATTTTTATATTCTTCCATAACCTTTTTTAGATAATCAGCCTTTTGCCCCCCAATTATTGGAATCGAATCACCTACAGATGCACCATCAGTACCGTGGCAGCCTGCGCAAATCACTACTATTCTTTTTTCACCTGTTTCAGCAAAAACAAAACTAACGGTAGTTAAAATGAGAAAAAGAAGGAAAGTTAATCTTACTTTCATATACGCCTCCTATAACATTATGAGATATTATATCATATTTTCAAATTTTAGGAGCTGACAAATTAGAAAAACTTTAATTTAATAATTTTGTAGATTTAATAGGGTAGGGTGGGCTAATGGAAATTTATTAAATCTATCAAAAGCGATTAGTTTCAAAGTTTTAATATCAACATTTAGGTCAATAAATTTACTGAAATAGACTGTGTTGATAACATACAAGCCAAAGGCCGAGTAAATAGCCTCATCAAAAGTATCAAATACTGAGTGATTCTTATCAAAATATAAAAGACCGTCTTTGAAAAATAACTTATTTGCAGCTTCGATTAATTGCTTTGCAAATGCTTTAAGTTTAACGTCTTTAGTTATTTCAAATACTTTTTGTGTGGCTGCAAGTAGATATGAGTAGTCTTCAAGGCAACTATGCTCAAAAAGGGTATCATTATATCTTATCCTAAATAAGTTTGCTCCGTCAAAATGTTGTTTAAGTTTACCAAAAAGATTAAGTGCTGCATTAAAATAAAAATCATCCGCTGATACTCCAAAATAGTCTAACATTGCTATTACGAGGAGGCTGTTCCAACTTATAATAATCTTATAGTCTTTGTCAGGAGCTTTTTTCGTCTTGTTCAGTTTGGTTAGAATTGTGTGAGTTTTTAATATATCTTTGTAATCGTTTGTTTGTATATTTATGACATTGTTTTTTAAATATATTTTTTCAGATATAAATATTAATTCACTTTCATCGAGTATTTTTAAATCATTTTCATTTATTTTATAATAAAATCCCTCTGAACTGTTACCTTCAAAATCTTCACTTTCAGCATTCATAGATGATATAAAACCGTGTTCAGTAAAAAAATCATCCATTAAAAAGTCAAGTGTCATTTCAGCCGTATGCAAGTAAGTTTTGTTATTTGTTAGTTCATACATTTTTGAAAGAAAACTTACATTTAATGCGTTGTCATAAAGCATCTTTTCAAAATGAGGGACAAACCAACTTTCATCTATGCAATATCTGAAAAAGCCTCCGTTAATATGGTCGAATATTCCCGATGTGCATAATTTTGATGCAGTTAAGTTTAGAAAATCTTGTGTTTTTTTGTTATGGTAAAAATTTTCTTTTGTTAGAGCAATTATTGTTGGTATGTTTGGAAATTTTGTGGTGCCTTTCAGCCCGCCATTTGCCATATCTAACAATTTATCTATACCTTCTGCAAATGCTTTTATGTTTAAAGTTTCAAAATTATCTATCTTCTTTTGCTCTATTAAAATATTAAAATATCCTTCTTTTACTCCTTTTAATTTACCTTTGTCGTTTTTGTAAAAATTTGATATTTGGTTTAAGATATCTATAAACCCTGGGATTCCGTAACTTTCATTAGGAGGGAAGTAAGTTCCTGCGAAAAAAGGAATACCATCATCATCTGTAAAAACTGAGAGAGGCCATCCTCCATTTTTTCCTAAAAGCTGGATGTAGAATTGGTATTTTTTATCAATATCCGGGTATTCTTCCCTGTCTACTTTTACAGAGATAAAGTCATTGTTTAATATATTAGCTACTTGCTCATTATCAAATGTCTCTCTTGACATTACGTGACACCAATGGCAAGAGGAGTAACCGATACTTATGAAAACGGGTTTATGCTCACTTTTGGCTAACTCAAATGGATTATCCCTTAAAGTTAACCAATTTACAGGGTTGTTTTGATGTTGCCTCAAATAAAGTGACGGTTCTTGACTAAGTTTGTTCATATGTGAACAAATTATAGGCCTTACTTTCGATTTCTGCAATGTCAAAATTAATACAAAGGATAAATTCCTTATTTTCTATATTCCTGAATTTTGATGCAACAGTTACTACAAGGGTGTTAGTGATTGTAGATATATATTTTTCTGTAATATATCTTGAGTTTAAGTGACAAGATGTATTTAAAAAGTAATCCTTTTGAGAGTGGTCAGAGTTTATATCTCCGTACCGGAAAATGATATTTCTTTTAAGAACATTTGAGCAGTCTTTGCAATAAATTGAGCTTATTTGTATCCCGTTATTATTCAGTATATAGATACTTTCCACGTTATTGAGCTGTGGTTTTAACTCTTTAAGTAAGTTGTCAAAATGAAACTCTTCATGTCGTTTTATCAAAGTAACAATAGATGTTATCACATCGTTAAAGTTATTGATCATATTTTTCTTTAATAATGAATTAATTTCTATTTCTTTATATGTCTCCTTGGATTTTTCAGAAATAATGTGGGCAATTTCATATATGTTGCTGATTTCTTGAGGTTTTGCAAAGTAAAACCCTTGGAAAAGGTCTATGCCTATTTCAAAACATTTTATCACATCATCGATAGATTCAACACACTCTGCCACTATTACAGTTCCAATTTTTTTGGAAAGTGAAACAATTGATTTAACTATCGATTTTTTAACAAAATTTTTACTGATACCTTGTATTAGCTCCCCTGATATTTTAATAATATCGGGCTTAATTTCCACAATTCTATTAAAATTGGAATTGTCTGTTCCAAAATCATCTATCGCTATTAAAAATCCTTGATTTCTGTAATTCTCTACAAATTCCATTAATTTTTGTGTATTCTCACATTTGTCTTCAATTATTTCGAGCACAATGTTTGAAGGTTTTAACCCAAACATTTTAACCTGCGTAGATGTCCAACCAAAGTCTATGGTATATTTATCCATTATTGAGATATCCACATTTAAAAAAAGTAAGATATCGTCATCATATTTATCTGTAATTATCGAATAATTTTTTAGTGCGTTTAGTCTGCAGTTTCTGTCCAAAATAAGAGTATTGTTTTTGAGAGCAGCTTCTTTAAAGAGAATATATGGAGATATAATATCATTATTAGGAGTTAACCCTCGTGAAAGAGCCTCTAAACCGATAATTTTATTATCTTTAAGGCTGAAAATGGGCTGGAAGTGCGTTAGTAGGTTGTAACTGCTCATCTCTATGTTATATTTCCTTAATTATCGTTATATTAAGATATTATAATATCTCAATATGTAGCGAAATAGTAAATAAACTTTTTAAAGATGAAAGGCAATATTTTTTTGCATAAAAATGTAAATATCGTTAAAATTTTTTTAGCATTTCTTGACAACTTATCCTCTTAGTAGTAATATCTCCGGAAATTTTATACCTGATTGGAGGTGTCTGTGGCTTCTGGTAAAATTAACGTTGGTATAGTAGGGCTTGGGACAGTCGGTATGGGGACTTTGACTGTTTTAAAGGATAATAGAAGCACTATTTTAAATAAGACCGGTATAGATATAAATGTAAAGTCAGTTTGTGATTTAAGAATAGATAGTATTACAAATAAATATGTTAAAGATATTGAAGTTAAAACGAAAAATATTGATGATATCATAAATGATAGCGAAATTGATATAGTTGTGGAATTAATCGGTGGGTATACGGTAGCAAAGGATGTGATACTGAAATCTCTTGATAAAGGTAAGCATGTAGTAACGGCAAACAAAGCTCTTTTGGCTGTTAATGGTAAGGAGATATTTAAAAAGTCAGAGGATAATGGTTTGTATTTGGGTTTTGAAGGGAGTGTTGGTGGCGGTATACCGATTATAAGAGTACTAAAAGAAGATCTTGCAGCAAATAATGTAAATGAGATTTATGGTATTATAAATGGTACGGCTAATTATATTTTATCTAAAATGGAAAGCGAAGGGAAAGAGTTTGACGAGGTTTTGGCCGATGCTCAAAGGTTAGGGTATGCTGAGTCAGACCCTACTTTTGATGTTGAAGGGATTGATACGGCACATAAAATTGCTATTTTATCTTCAATTGCTTTTCAAACGTTAGTACCTTTTGAAGAAATATTTGTGGAAGGGATATCAAATATCAAGCAGGTTGATATAGATTTTGCCAAGAAGCTTAATTGCAAAATCAAGCTTCTTGCTATCGCAAAGAAACATGAAGATGATATAGAGGTAAGGGTGCATCCTACAATTATCCCTGAAAGGTATATTTTATCTAAGGTTAATGATGTCTTTAATGCTATTTATCTTGTTTCCGATAAAGTGGATAGGACGATACATTACGGTAGAGGGGCAGGTAGCCTCCCAACGGGGAGTGCTGTTGTCGGTGACATTATCTCAATTGCAAGAGATATTGCCTCCTGTAGTGCCAAAAGAGTTCCGACTCTCGGATTTAAAAGTGAATATGAACCTCAATATCCTGTAAGGGATATAAATGAAATAACATCTTCATTTTATTTGAGGTTTTCTGCTCTTGATAAGCCGGGGGTATTATCAAAAATTGCAGGTGTATTAGGCAAATATGGGATAAGTATCAAGTCTGCAATTCAGCCTGGTGACAGAGCACCAGGTGATGTTGTACCACTTGTATTTATGACTCATGAAACAAAAGGTAGAAATATAAACAATGCAGTTGCAGAAATTGATTCTCTCGAGTATGTTAGGGATAAGACAGTAGTTTTACGTGTTGAAGGGAGTAGATAGTAATGAAGTATGTAGTTTTACTTTGTGACGGTATGTCAGATTATAAGATACCTGAAATAGATAATAAAACTATTCTGGAGTATGCTGATACATCAAATTTCGACTATTTAGCTGAAAATGGCAGATGTGGTCTTATTTATACAACACCTAAAGGTATGTATCCTGGTAGTGATATATGTAATTTAAGTGTGTTTGGTTATAATCCTAAAGATGTTTATACAGGCAGAAGCCCGATAGAGGCGGCAAGTATTGGTGTTGAAATATCAGAAGAGGATTTTGTTTTCAGATGTAATATTGTGAAGTTAAGTGATGACTACAATGTAATGGAAGATTTTAGTGCTCATCATATAGATAATAAAAAAGCAAAGCTAATTATAGAGGAACTTAACAAAGAGCTAAGAGATGTGGGTGTAGAGTTTTATTCAGGTGTAGGTTATAGAAATATAATGGTCGTTAGAAATAGAAGTTTTGATATTTCAACGACGCCTCCACATGACATAATGGGTAAACCTGTTTTAGATTATTTACCTAAAGGTGAGCAAGCAGGGCTTATTAATGATATAATGGCAAAAAGCAGAGAGGTTATCAAAAGATTAAATATTAAAAATGCAAATTCAATTTGGCTTTGGGGGCAAGGTAGAAAGCCAGAAATAAAGAGTTTTGAAGAGATTTATGGGGTAAAAGGGGCGGTTGTTGCTGCTGTTGACCTGATTAGAGGAATAGGGGTATATGCAGGGCTTGATATTATTGATGTGCCCGGTGCTACAGGATTTATAGATACTAATTTTAAAGGGAAGGCAGAGTATGCTATAAAGGCATTAGATGATCATGATTATGTTTTTATCCATATTGAAGCACCTGATGAGGCCGGACATATGGGCAGTGTTGAAGAGAAGATTAGGGCTGTAGAAAATATTAACAATATTGTGTTACCTGTTTTAATCGAAGCATCTAAAAAAATGGATATGAGGATTCTTATTTCTCCTGACCACCCTACACCAATTTCCTTGAGGACACATGTTGCAGAGCCCGTGCCTGCAATTATATATGGCAAAGATGTAAGACCTGATAAAAATAAACATTATAATGAGAATATTGTTCCAAGTTTTATTTTTGAAGACGGTTATAAAGTTGCTGAATATTTTATAAAAACTCAAAATATAGAGTAGAGTTAGGAGGAATACATGAGCATTGTTGTAATGAAGTTTGGTGGGACAAGTGTTGGAAGCATTGAAAGGATTAAAAATGTAGCTGAGATTATAGCTAAAAAGAAAGATGAGGGGCATGACGTGGTTGTAACGGTTTCTGCTATGGCAGGAGAAACTGATAGACTTATAAATTTGCTTAAATCTATTACTCCTAAGTATGATTTAAGAGAATATGACCAATTGGTTTCAACTGGTGAGCAAGCAAGTATTGCACTTGTAGCTCAGACTTTAAAAACAATGGGATACGATGCAATATCCTTTACAGGACCGCAAATTGGTATGATTACTGACGGTGCTCACTCTGCAGCAAGGATAGTAAAAATTACCGCTGAAAGGTTAAAGAAAGCTTTGGCTGAAGGTAAAATATGTATAGTAGCCGGTTTCCAAGGGATTTACCCGGCTACAGGTGATATTACAACTCTCGGCAGAGGCGGCTCAGATACTACAGCTGTTGCAGTGGCGGCGGCGCTTGATGCTAAAGTATGTGAAATATACACGGATGTTGACGGTGTTTATACTGCTGACCCGAGAATTGTTAAAAATGCAAAAAAACTTGATAAGATTTCCTACGAAGAGATGCTTGAGCTTGCTTCATTGGGAGCTAAAGTATTGCAATCAAGAAGTGTTGAATTTGGTATGAAATATAATGTAGATATAATGGTTTTATCTTCACTTGAAGATAAGCCCGGCACATTGGTGACTAAGGAGGATGAAGATATGGAAAAGGTAATTGTTTCAGGAGTAACATCTGATAAAAATCAAGCAAAGATTACGATTGTAGGTGTACCGGACAGACCGGGGATTGCGGCTGAAATATTTGGCGAACTTGCAAAGCAGAATATAAATGTTGATATGATTATTCAGAATGTTGGTTTGCAAGACAAAACTGATTTGTCATTTACAGTTCAAAAAACTGATCTATTAAGAGCTATGGATGTTTGCAATCAGGTATGTACTAAAATTGGTGCCGACAGGGTTGTTAGTGATGAAAATATTGCAAAGGTTTCTATTGTCGGTGTCGGTATGAAGAGCCATGCCGGTGTTGCGGCTAAAATGTTTGAGGTTTTAGCTGAAAACAACATCAATATTCAGATGATTTCTACCAGTGAAATAAAAATTTCCTGTTTAATAGATGAAAAATTTTCTGAGCTTGCTGTAAGAGTATTGCATGATGCATTTGTAACGGAGGGAGATAGTGTCTCGTAAGATAATATTATATGATACAACATTAAGGGATGGTACACAGGCTGAAGACGTAAATTTTACAGTAAAAGATAAAGTCAGAATTGCCGAAGTCCTTGTTGACTTCGGCATCGATTATATCGAAGGCGGTTGGCCTGGCTCTAATCCCAGGGATATAGAATTTTTTGAAGAAATCAAAAAATCAAAAGTAAATCAAAAGCATATTGCCGCTTTTGGAAGCACACGTAGAGCCAAAAGAAAGTGCAGTAATGATGAGAATATTCAGGCTCTTTTGAAAAGTGAAGCCCCCAATGTCACCATTTTTGGTAAAACTTGGGATTTGCATGTTACCGAGGCTTTAAAAATTTCCTTAGAAAACAATCTTGAGATTATTAATGATTCAATTTCATATCTCAAATCAAAAGTAGACACAGTATTTTACGATGCCGAACATTTCTTTGATGGCTATAAGGCAAACCCTGAATATGCCATTAAGACTCTAATGGCTGCAAAAGAAGCAAAGGCTGACTGTCTTGTACTTTGTGATACAAATGGCGGGACTATGCCTGATGAGATTGTAGATATTATTAATGTGGTTAAAAAAGAGCTTGGTGATTATCCGCTTGGAATTCACTGTCACAATGATAGTGAGTGTGCTGTGGCAAATTCCGTGTTGGCTGTAAAAAATGGTATTGTTCATGTTCAAGGGACTATAAACGGATATGGAGAGCGTTGTGGTAATGCAAACTTATGCTCTGTAATACCAAATTTACAATTAAAATATGGCTTTGAGTGTGTTAGTCCTGAGAAATTAAAAAGATTATGGTCAGTTTCAAGACTAATTAATGAACTTGGCAACTTAAAACACAATATACATCAGCCTTATGTAGGAAGGTCTGCTTTTGCGCATAAAGGCGGAGTGCATGTAAGTGCAATATTGAAAAATGCAAGGACTTATGAGCATATCGAGCCTGAGCTTGTCGGTAATCGGCAGAGGGTTTTGGTCTCAGATTTATCTGGTAAAAGTAATCTTATTTATAAGGCTAAAGATTTCGGGCTTGATATTGACTCTAATGATCCTCAACTTAATGTATTACTTGAAAAGCTTAAAGATCTTGAAAACAAAGGCTTTCAGTTTGAAGGTGCAGAAGCTTCGTTTGAGCTTCTCGTAAGAAGGCATATGGGTAATTTGACAAAATTCTTTGACCTTCTTAGTTTTAGAGTTATTGATGAAAAAAGAAGTGCACTTGAGCCCCCTTTTGCTGAAGCAACTGTTATGTTAAGAGTAGGCGGAGAGATTGAACATACAGCAGCAATAGGAAATGGACCTGTCAATGCACTTGACCAAGCATTGAGGAAGGCACTTGAAAAGTTTTATCCAAATCTGAAAAATATGAATTTGGTGGACTTCAAAGTTAGAATTTTAACAGGTAAAGATGGGACAAAAGCTGTAACGAGAGTGTTGATAGAGTCTAAAGATGATACGGATGTATGGGGTACTGTTGGGGTAGCTCATAATATTATTGATGCAAGTTATCAGGCACTTGTGGATTCTATTGAGTATAAATTGTTTAAAGATGCATATAAGTAAAATTAGGATAACTTTTGGTTAAAAATTGCTTGCAATTTTAAATAACTTGTTATAGAAACTTCAAAAGTTGGCCCGGTCATTCCAAGCTTCTTCCCTCCTCCCCTCTTGAAGCACATGACCGGGATTTTTTTACCTTTTTTAAAGTTTATGTACTATTTTCCCATCCTTTATCGTAAGCTTTGCTATGCCAGTTAATTCTTTTCCAAACAATGGAGAGTTTGTTGATTTTGACTTATTTATTTTATTGTCAAAAAGATAAGTAAAGTCAGGGTCAATGATTGTAATATCTGCTTTTTTCCCCGCTTTTAATTCCCCTTTGTCAGAAAATTTTAGTATTTTTGCAGGGTTGTAAGATGTTAGTCTTACAAAATCTTGCCATGTAAGTTTATTGTCTTTAATCAGTTTTAAAGTAAGAGGGATAAGTGTTTGCAGCCCTGTAATTCCAAAGGCAGCATTATCAAACTCCACAAATTTTTCATCTCTATGATGTGGTGCATGATCAGTAGCAATGGCATCTATAATTCCGCTTTTAAGACCATCAATAATAGCCTCCAAATCCTCTTTTTCTCTCAATGGTGGATTCATTTTGTAGTTGGTGTCGTAATCAAGAAGACAATTTTCGTCAAAAGAAAAGTGATGAGGCGCTGCTTCACAGGTAACATCTATCCCTTCCTCTTTAGCCCACTTTATCAGTTTTAAAGAGCCCTTTGTACTGACATGAGCTATGTGAATGCGACTTTTAGTAGCCTTAGCAAGCAGAATATCTCTTATAATCATTATCTCTTCAGCCTCAGCAGGTATCCCTTTTAGGCCGGTAATTGTGGCAACTTTACCATCGTGGATTACACCTTTGCCTGCAAGATTTTTATCTTCTGAATGGCTTATTATGAAGCTTCCAAATGTTTTGATATATTCAAGTGCACGTCTCATAACTTCACTATTCATTACTGGTAATCCATCATCAGAAAATGCAACTGCACCGGCTTCCAACATATCACCCATTTCTGTTAATTCTTCGCCTTTCATCCCTTTGGTGATTGCTCCGATAGGGTAGAGGTCTATTAATCCGCACTGTTTAGCCTTTTCAATCATATATTTTGTTATGGTTGAGTTATCATTAACCGGTTTTGTATTTGCCATGGGCAAACATGTAGTAACCCCTCCGGCAACAGCAGCTTGACTGCCTGAAATAATATCCTCTTTGTATTCAAGTCCGGGGTCTCTAAAATGAACATGCATATCTATGAGGCCTGGCACTGCAACAAGTCCTGATAAATCAATAATTTCTTTTGCTTGTGGTGTTTCTTTTGTTATTGCTTTGATGGTATCTTTTTCGATTAATAAATTACCTTCTTCGGTACTGTTATGATTTATTATCTTTAATCCTTTAATTAGTATGCTCATTTATTCCTCCTAAATATTGACTATATATTATTAGCAACGATGTATAATGCAGCCATTCTAACTGCAACTCCGTTTTCAACTTGGTCAAGTATTACAGACTGTTTGCAATCTGCAAGCTCTGTGCTAAGTTCAACCCCTCTGTTAATTGGTCCTGGATGCATGATAATACAATCGTTTTTAGCTTTTTTTAGCTTAGCTTTGTTCAAGCCAAAAAACTTGGCATATTCTCGATCAGAAGGGAGTAATACAGTTGACATCCTTTCTTTTTGTATTCTAAGCATCATTATTACATCACAGTCTTCTACTGCTTCATCCATGTTTGATGCGATGTAACATCCAAAGGGGGTAGTTTCTTTTGGAAGCATTGTTTTAGGACCAAACAATTTGACATTGATACCGAGTTTGTTCATTGCCCATATATTAGATCTGGCGACCCTGCTGTGAGTTATATCCCCTATAATGGCTACATTTAATCCTTCTAATTTTTTCTTGTGTTCTTTAATGGTTAATAAGTCCAAAAGAGCTTGTGTAGGGTGCTCATTTGTCCCATCCCCGGCATTAATTACGCCAGCTTTTGTGTTTTCTGCAATAAATTTTACAGAACCGGAATAGGCATGTCTTACCACAAATATATCTGAGCTCATAGATTCGATGTTTTTAACGGTATCGATTAAAGTCTCGCCTTTCGTAGTACTGCTTGAGGATGAGGAAAAATTTATTGTGTCAGCAGAAAGCCTTTTTCCTGCTATTTCAAAAGATGTTCTCGTCCTTGTTGAAGGTTCGAAAAATAGATTTACAATTGTTTTCCCTTTTAATGTTGGGACTTTTTTTACTTCTCTTTTGTTGATTTCTTTAAATTTTTCAGCTTGATCAAGGATAAAAAGGATTTCATCTTTAGTCAGATTTTTCATTCCAACTAAATCTTTTTTAGTGTATGTCATAGTTCACCCCTATGGTTAATTTACATTTTTTCTATTGTAACAGAATCAATTGCATCTATTTCTTTAAGCATTACATTAATTTTTTCATCAAGGCTTGTTGGGACATACTTGCCTGTAAAGTCAGGTTGAATTGGAAGCTCCCTATGGCCTCTGTCTATTAGAGCTACAAAAACGATTTTTTTGGGGCGTCCGAGGTCAGTTATTGCATCCATAGCTGCTCTCACTGTTCTACCGGTAAAAATTACGTCATCAATAAGGAATATGCTTTTACCTTTTATGTCAAAGTTGATTTCTGTGCCCAGTATTTTAGGAAAATCGGATATTTCAGATAAGTCATCCCTATATAGAGTAATATCTAAATATCCCACATCAACAGAAGTATTTTTAAATTCATTAATCTTCTGAACTATTCTGTCGGCTAATATAGCTCCTCGCCTTTTTATTCCTATTAGCTTCATTTTGCTGATATCCTGACATTTTTCTAAAATCTGAAATGCCAACCTTGTGATAATACTATCAATTTCGTGCGCATTCAAAATTTCTCGCCCATTCATAAGTCCTCCTTTTGACAAAAAAAAAAAAGCCTCCCAACGATTTGTTGGAAGGCACACAATTTATTTTTTCTTTATTCTTCTCATTTTTTACCCTTTCAAATATTAAAGGCTTAAAAGTGATGTGTCAACAAAAATAATTTAAAATATAACTTTTTTGCAATATCCCCTTATCAACTCCAATCAAGGAGCCTTTTTTCACCTTCAATTTTTTTTATTTCTGTAATATCTTGAGTTACTTCGAGAGTTCCAATATATTTGCCATCTTTATCCCTTACTGCAAAATATTTTATATAAACCATTTTCCCTTGCATATTTATCCAGAAGTCAGCTTTATCTTTATCACCTTTTTTAAAGGCATTTAATATATTTTCCACAGTGTGAAGACTCTTTTGAGGGTGACAGTTTTGCACTTTTCTACCTATAACTGACTTTGTTCTTATAAAAACTCTATCTTTAGGATTTGAAAAGTATTTAACTTCATCTTTGTCGTCAATAAAGGTTATATCGACAGGCAGGTTATTGAATATTGCTGATAATTGCTGTAGGCTTAAATTTCCTGTTTCAAGTTCAATAATTCCATCGTTAAAATTTAAATTTTTATTATCCGTTATTTCTAAGTTGTTATTATTAATAAGCCCAAGTTCAATGCATTCTTTGAGCATTTCTGATTGTTTTTTTTCATTTATAAGTTGATAAAGTAACGGATATAAAATATTTGATTCCCTATGTATTAAAGAATAAATATCGAAAAATAATTTGCCGATTAGTTTATGAAACTTTTCCACAGTTAAACTGTTATTTTTTATTTTATCTATAAGTTGCTTTAGAGTATTTCTAACATCATCGTGTTCAGACCACATAATTAATACACATTTGTATTCAGGATAGCTTTTTTCAAAGATAGGAAATACGATATTTTCTTTAATTTTATAATGTTTGTCTAATTGCTGAAGTTCGTAAAATTTTTCTAAAAGGGAGACCTTAACATTTTCTAAATCTTCATTATTGTTAATATCCTTAATGATATTTTTAAGTTTAGACAAT